>JAFXRI010000116.1 GCA_017526445.1 Ruminococcus sp.
ATTACCAACGTCATCAAAGATGACGACAATTCTCCTTGACGTTGCGTAAAGCGAAGTGAACTTCGCTTGCAAGCCTGCGTCGAATTTAGGCAATCTGACGAAAATCTCAGCTCAACTTTGTTGAGCTTGCGCGCGATCTGATGCACAGGGGTCGTGCGGTGTTGCCTTAAGACGAAAGATCGCCCCGCTGCATTGCAGCGGGGCGATGAACTTTATATTATGTAATACCGCATATGAGCATTGACGTATGCTGTGCGGTGCATCAGAAGCCGAGTATCTTCTTGAAATCGTCTGCTATAGTCTCTTCGAGGGCCTTAGCGGCTTCTCTGGTGTCACCGATGGTGGTGTAGTAGGCCTTTATCTTGGGCTCAGTACCGGAGGGACGGATTATTACGCTGGCGCCGTCCTCCAGCTTATAGGCGATAACGTCAGACTTGGGCAGTGTGAGAACGGTCTTGGCGCCTGATGCCAGGTCAGTCTCCTCAGAGGCGATATAGTCGGCAACGGAGAGAGTTTTCAGTCCGCCGATAGCCTTGGGAGGATCGTTCCTGAGACCTGCCATGATCTCCTTCATCCTCTCCATACCGCTGGCGCCTTCGCACTGGAAAGAGCTCTGGGTGTGGACATAGTTGCCGTACTGCTTATACATATCTTCTCTTGCCTGGAGCAGCGAAATGCCCTTGGTGCGGTAGAAGGCCGCCATCTCGCAGATGAGCATAGAGGCAACTACTGCGTCCTTGTCGCGTACATAGGAGCCGGCAAGATAGCCATAGCTCTCCTCAAAGCCGAATACATAGCGATCCTCCTCGCCTTTGGCCTCAAGAAAGCCGATCTGCTCGCCGATGAATTTGAAGCCTGTCAGCACCTCGCGGAGCTCAACGCCGTACTCCGCCGCTATCTTCTTGCAGATATCGGTGGTAACAATAGTCTTGACAGCCACGGGAGCCTTGGGCATAGTGCCGAGGGCTGTTCTTTCCTGGCATACATATTTCAGCAGCATAGCGCCCACTTCGTTACCGGAGAAGAGTACATACTCGCCGTTGGGATCAGGTACTGCAATACCCACGCGGTCACAGTCGGGATCCGTAGCCAGGAGCAGGTCGGGCTTGACGGTCTTGCAGAGCTCGAGGCCCTTTGCAAGAGCTTCTTTTATCTCCGGGTTCGGGAAGGGGCAGGTGGGGAAGTTGCCGTCGGGCAATTCCTGCTCGGGCACTACGGTGACTTCCTTGATGCCGATCTTTTTGAGAATAGCCCTTACAGGCTTATTGCCGGTGCCGTTGAGGGGGGTATAGACCACTTTCAGGCCGCTGTCGGCTACGAGGTCGGTGTGTATGCCCTGCTCGGCCACCTTGTCGAGGTACTTGTCGATGACCTCCTGCCTGATATACTCGATGCTGCCCTGAGCGAGAGCATCGTCAAAGCTCATAACCTTTGCACCGCCGAACATAGGGACGGCGTTGATCTTGCTGATAACGGCATTGGCGGCATCAAGAGTGATCTGGCAGCCGTCCTCGCCATAGACCTTATAGCCGTTATATTTGGCAGGGTTATGGGAAGCGGTGACCATAATGCCTGCCTTGCAGCCCAGTTCTCTTACTGCCCAGGAAAGGCAGGGTGTGGGCATAAGCTCTGTATAGATATAAGCTTTGATGCCGTTTGCGGCCAGTACCGCTGCGGCCTCCTTAGCGAAGACATCGGACTTGATGCGGGAATCATAGCTGATAGCAACGGAAGCATTCTCAAAAGCCTCGTTAACATAATCGGCAAGGCCCTGGGTGGCGCGTCTGATGGTATAGACGTTGAGTCTGTAGGCGCCTGCACCGATAACTCCGCGCAGTCCTCCTGTGCCGAATTCCAGGTCACGGTAGAAGCGGTCGATGATGGCGTCGTTATCGCCCTCGATAGCCTTCAGTTCAGTCTGAAGGTCGGGATCGTCAACTGCCTTTTCGCACCAAAGCTTATAGAGTTCCATTTCTGACATAAAGATCACCTCATATAGTAATGAAATTAATTGTCTGCACTTATAGATTTATTATAACACATTTTCCTCAATAAGCAAGAGCTAATTATAAAAATAATTGTTAATTCTGTAATTTTGCCGTTGTGAACAAAAGCATTCAAGTCTAAAACGATTGCGGGATCGGATATGTGAGGACGGCGCCGCGGGGCTGCTGCGGTTGACTTTTGGAAAGAAAAGTGGTATAATCAGTAGTAATGATATCCGCGCCTGCGGGGAGGTCCGGGGCTGCGTTTGTCAAAAGACCGTATCGGAGGAAAAGCTATGTCTCAAAGATTCCTGATGGGCAATGAGGCCATTGCGCTGGGTGCTTTGCACGCAGGCGTGAACGTGGTCTCCGGATATCCCGGAACGCCCTCGACCGAAATACTTGAAACTATTGCAAAGAACAACAAGGACAGCTCGGTATATGTTGAGTGGTCCGTTAATGAAAAGGCTGCGCTGGAAGTCGGTGCGGGTGCCGCATATTCCGGCGCAAGGAGCCTTGTAACTATGAAGCAGGTGGGACTGAACGTAGCGTCGGATCCGCTGATGAGCCTGGCATATGTGGGCGTCAAGGGCGGAATGGTCATCGTATCGGCTGACGATCCGGGCCCAATATCCTCACAGACTGAGCAGGACACGCGGCATTTTGCGCAGTTCGCCAAGCTGCCCGTATTCGATCCCTCCTCGCCGGAGGAGGCATACGAGATGATACAGGATGCTTTTGAGCTTTCGGAGAAGTACGGCACTCCTGTGCTTTTCCGCCCGACGACGAGAGTCTGTCACGGCTGCGCCAATGTGGAGGTGCGGGACAGCTTCGAGCCGCACAAGGCTGAGGGCTTTGTGAAGGACACTATGCGCTGGGTGATCTTCCCGAGGACGTCTTATCTGAACCATTGCAGGATCGAAAAGCGCGATCCGCAGCTGGGGGAGGAGTTTTCAATCTACCGTTTCAACAAGCTGAGCGGTTCGGGGAGAAAGGGCATTGCAACTCAGGGCATAAGCTACGCATATACCTGCGAGGCGCTGGATGGCGCCGGCAGCGAGTGCAGGCTTCTGAGGATAGCCACGCCGAATCCCTTCCCGGAGAAGCTGGCTCTGGAGTTCCTTGAAGGACTGGACGAGGTGGTATGCATCGAGGAGCTTGATCCGGTCATCGAGCGTGAGCTCATATTCATATGCGGCAGGCATAATCTGAATGTGAAGATACACGGCAAGCTGGACGGCACCGTACAGCCTGCAGGGGAGAATACGGTGGAGTCTGTCAAGGATGTGCTGTCCAAATTCTTGGACATAAAATATGAAACGGAGGAGTATCCGGCGGTGCCTGAGCTTCCGGTAAGGCCCCCGGTGCTCTGCGCGGGATGTCCTCACAGGGCTTCGTTCTATGCGGTGAAGCAGGCGGTAAAGGGCAGGAAGGCAGTGTTCAGCGGAGACATCGGATGCTACACTCTGGGGAATGCGCAGCCGCTTGATATGGTGGATACCTGCCTGTGTATGGGAGCAGATGTGACCATAGCCCAGGGCATACACAGGGTAGAGCCTGACACGCTGAACTTCTCATTCATCGGGGATTCAACGTTCTTTGCTTCGGGGATCACCGGTGTTATTAATGCTGTATATAATCAGACGGATATACTGCTGATTGTGCTGGATAACTCTACCACTGCGATGACCGGTCATCAGCCGCATCCGGGCACGGGTGTTACGATGATGGGAGAGGTCTGCAATGCGGTATCCATCGAGAAGATACTTGGCGCTGTGGGCTGCACTTATGTCAGAACTGTGGATCCTCTCGATCTGTCGGCGGCAGAGTCTGCTGTCAGGGAGGCTGCGGATATGAAGGGCGTAAGGGCGATAATAATGAAGTCGCCCTGCATAGCAGTATGCAAGCCGCAGGAGCTTTATTCGGTGGATGCCGGGAAATGCATAAACTGCAAAAAATGCATCCGCGAGCTGGGATGCCCGGCGATCGTTCTTTCGGAGGGCAGACCGGCGATAGAGAGCAGCTTATGCTACGGCTGCGGTGTATGCGCACAGGTATGCCCTGCGGGTGCAATCGGGAGGTGAGTGAGATGAACAATACTTTGCTTTGCGGAGTCGGCGGTCAGGGGACCGTGCTCGCTTCAAGGCTCATAGCCTTTGCTGCTATGGAGAAGGGGGAGAATGTGCGTACCTCCGAGACTATCGGTATGAGCCAGCGCGGAGGATGCGTGGTATCTCACGTCCGGTCGGGTAAGGATATAGCTTCTCCGATGCTGCCGAAGGGTTCGGCGGACGTTATCATTGCCTTTGAGCCTGCGGAGGCTGTAAGGAACATCTCTTATCTCAAAAAAGGCGGGACCGTTGTTGTGAACAAGAAGGCTGTAAAGCCTGTTACCGCGTCTTTGACCGGTTCGGACTACGACGGCAGCGAAGCCCTGGAATATCTGAAGGCGAATGCAGCCGATCTCAGGATAATAGACGGGGACGATATATGCAGGAAGTGCGGCTCGACGAAGGTGCTGAATATTGCCCTGCTTGCGGCGGCAGCAAAGTCGGGGGCTCTCGGGATGACGGTGGAGGAACTTAAAAGCGCTGTCATCAAGCGGATACCCGAGAGGTTCCATGAAATAAACCTGAAGGCGATAGAGCTGGCATAGTTCTATCCGTGACATTTATCGGAAAGAAGGGGATACTGTGAAAAGCATAGGGATAAAAATGAGTTTTCTTATGGGTGTTTCAATGAGCATCTGTCTTACTCTGACGGGTATGCTGTCAGCGAAGGACGCAAAAATAACGCTGCCGGCCTTGCTTTCGAGCTTCGGGATCAGCTTTGTTATCAGTATGGTGATCGGACTGCTTATCCCGGTACATAAGGTGAACGGTGCTCTCGGCCGTAAACTGGGGCTGAAGCCCGGGAAGCTTAGCACACGTTTCTTTGAATCGTTTGTTTCCGATCTTATCTACACACCGGTAATGACGCTGTGCATGGTGCTGCTTGCACACAAGAAGGCCACGGAAAACGGGGCAAAGATACCCTTTGCGCCTATGTTCCTCAGATCCCTGCTCATATGCTTTGCAGTGGCGTATGTTCTGGTATTCTTCCTGACACCGCTGTTTTTAAAGTTCCTGATGAAGCGTGCAGGCATCCCTGCGAACGGCCGCCCGGATGAAAGGCCGGAAAATGCACCGGATGATGATGCCCGCTCTTGACGTTTCGGGAATTCTGAGTTATAATAACTTTGTCCCCTGCGCGGGGATGCTTTGGACCATATATTTGAAAGGCGGTAATTGTTTATGAGAGCTGTTGTGACCGTTATCGGTAAGGATGCTGTCGGGATACTTGCAAAGGTGAGCACCAAATGTGCAGAGCATAATGCTAATGTCATTGAGGTGACACAGAGCGTGCTGCAGGATCTTTTTGCTATGATAATGCTCGTTGATATAACCAAGCTGTCGGGAGATTTTGCATCGCTGTCCGACGAGCTTTCGGCGCTGGGCGATTCGCTGGGGCTGAAGATCCACACCATGCATGAAGACATCTTCAACTGCATGCACCATATCTGATGAAAGGAAGCCTTGCAGTATGATAAACACCTATGACGTTCTTGAGACCATACGCATGATACAGGAGGAGTGCCTTGATATACGCACGATAACTATGGGTATATCGCTGCTCGACTGCATCGACGCTGATATTGACAAAGCGTGCGGGAAGGTCTATGACAAGATAACCACCAAGGCGGCGAGGCTCGTGGAGGTGGGCGAGCAGATCGAGAAAGAACTGGGCATACCCATTATCAACAAGAGAATTTCTGTAACGCCTATCGCTATCGTTTCAGCTGCCTGCCACTGCTCACCGGTGCCTTTTGCAAAGGCTATGGACAGGGCGGCAAAGGCTGTTGGAGTAAACCTTATCGGTGGATACTCGGCACTTGTCCAGAAGGGCTTTTCGGCAGGAGATATTGAGCTTATCGAGTCGATCCCCGAGGCGCTGGCCTGCACTGAGAGAGTATGCTCGTCGGTAAATGTCGGCTCCACCAAGACGGGTATCAATCTGGATGCCTGCCGCATTATGGGACGCATCGTGCGTGAGTGCGCGGAAAAGACTGTGGATCAGGCTTGCTTCGGTGCTGCCAAGCTGGTAGTGTTCTGCAATTCTGTGGAGGACAATCCCTTTATGGCAGGAGCATATCACGGCGTCGGTGAGCCTGACTGTATGATAAACGTTGGCGTTTCAGGCCCCGGAGTTGTCCGTGCGGCGCTGAAAAAGTATCCGGATGCTGACATCACACAGATCGCGGATGTTATAAAGAAGATAAGCTATAAGATCACCCGTGTGGGACAGCTGGTGGGAGTTACGGCTTCCGAGAGGCTGGGAGTACCTTTTGGTATCGTTGATCTTTCTCTTGCACCTACGCCTGCTGTGGGCGACTCGGTGGCGCATATCCTGGAGGAGATCGGTCTTGAAAGATGCGGCACACACGGGACTACAGCTGCACTTGCTTTGCTCAACGACGCTGTAAAGAAGGGCGGAGTAATGGCCTGCTCGCGCATCGGAGGACTTTCAGGGGCATTCATCCCCGTATCGGAGGATTCCGGAATGATAGATGCTGCTGTAGCGGGGACGCTCTCCATTGAAAAGCTGGAGGCTATGACAGCGGTATGCTCGGTAGGTCTCGATATGATCGTTATCCCGGGAGATACTTCGGCGGATACGATCGCGGCTATCATCGCAGATGAGGCAGCTATAGGTATGGTCAACACAAAGACTACGGCGGTCCGTGTTATCCCTGCCATTGGCAAAGAGGTCGGCGAGGAGCTTGACTGGGGCGGCCTGTTCGGACGCGGCCCCGTAATGCCGGTGCGCCGGGAGTCGCCTTCAAAGTTCATCAGCCGCGGAGGACAGATACCTGCACCGCTGCATTCTCTGAAGAACTGAGAAGCCGCATCATACCGTTATATATGTCTTTTTCGGGCTGTTGCATCCCGATCAGCAGCAGTTTGCTTAAGGCAACACCGCACAACCCACGGCTAACGCCTCTGCACGTCATCTGCTCGCCAGCTTTCCGTCATATTACCCAAATTCTCCTTGACTTGCGCCAGCAAATCTGCGTCGAATTTAGGCAATCTGACGAAAATCTGGACGTCGCATCTGACGCACAGGGGTTGTGCGGTATTGCCTTAACAAACTGCTGCTTTTCGGTGTGCAGCGGTCTTTTTTATGTTCTTTACTTTTTTACGCGCCTGTGGTATAATATGCATGCAGACGGTTTGTGCATCCGGCAGACCGGAACGGTCGAGTTTAGGTGCCCTGCGGCTATGCGGGGACGCGGAGATCCTGTTATGAGATTCAAAAGACATTTTTGGGTATTTGCTCTGGCGTGGGCTTTTGCTGTGCTGGCGGTATCAGACATACTGTTGATAAGTGCTTTCAGGAACATTGATCTTGATACTGACAGGATGAGCCCTGTCTGGATGATGATAATTGTTTCGTTCGCTTTTGCTGCCCTGGGGCGTATGCTGGCGGAGGTTTTCCCGCGGCTGCTGATAAGGCGGCTTAGGAGGAATTATCTGGCGCTGGAGGGAGTGGGAGAGTATGCCTTCTTCCGTAACTATGCGCTCGTGCTGGCGCTCGGCGCGGCGGCAAACACGGTTTTTCTGTATTTCCGGTACCGCTCGGTGATGGAGATACTTATTAAAGACGAAGACAGACGTCTGAGGCTGATGTATTCGTCCGATAACGCCTACCTGCTTCGCAGGCTGCAGGCGATGTCGGAGAGAGTTGATGCCTGCGATGTCACGGCGGTCATCCTTACGGTGCTGCTTCTGCTGCTGAAAGCAGCGGCTTATCTTTTTCTTGCACGCGCACTCGTGGCGGGCTATCACAAACACGCCCGCTCAGCCTATGCTCAGGAGGTGTCAGATCACAAATGAAAAACGAACATCAGGAGCTTATGAAAGATCCGCTGGTGGATCTGTATTATCCGTCGAAGCAGAAGAGGGATGCCTGCCGCGCTTTGATCGCATCGCGCAGGGACTACCCTAAGGAGGTAACTGCTAACCTTGAGCTGGAGAAGCTGGCAGCACAGATCTCGAATTACTACTCGAAGCGCACGCTTGATCTGCTGACCGAGTTCTGCTGCGATAGGGAGGTCATAGAGTACAGGCTGGACGTGCTGGAGGATTTCAGGAACGTTCCGAAACTGGCGGCCACGGTAAAGAAGACTGTGGACATAATGCTGGAAAATGACAGGAAGAATATTTACAAGCTGTCGAACCCGGATTCCTTCTCGATGCTCGCCGAGGCTCTGGAAGCATACGAGGCGTACATAGACTGTATGGACATACTTCACGGATTCTATGCCGAGAACAAGTCAGGTCTTCGTTCAAAGGGCGTTATCGGGATGTTTGAATACTTTGAGGAGCAGCTCAGGGATCCGCATTACAATGAGCTCAGAAAGCAGGTCTCCGAACTGAGGACTATGATAAAGGACCGTGTCAGGAGCGTAACTGTCGCCATAAATCTTGACGAAACGCTTGTGCCTGTATCGGCTGGGATACTGGAGCTTTCAAAGGAGCCGTATATATTGAAGCCCTCGCTGCTTGACAGGATAATCTACCACGGGGCGAATTTCCAGTCGGGAAAGGTCATCAAGAGCGTCAGGAACAAGTATGCCGGGATCAATACTGACGGTGAGCCTGACCTGAATGTGGCAGACAAGGCGTTGTTCGAGGAGCTCGCTTACGTTACAGATGCATATGTCGGGAAGCTGTGCGATGTGCTGGAGGAGTATCAGAAGATAACCCTGAAGGATATGTACTCGATCAGCTATCAGCTGGATTTTTACCTTGGTGCCATTGAGATGATAGAGCTCTGCGAAGCATCGGGTATGAAGATGTGCCGCCCTGTGATCTCGGATGACAGGACCGTAATAAAGGGACTGTTCGATCCGGTATATTTCAGGGAGGCGCGTTCCTATAACCTGCGTGCTAAGGAAAAGGACAGGAAGACGGTCGTGCTCAACGACATATCCTTCGGGGAGGGAGCGGACTTTTACATCCTTACCGGGGCGAACAACGGCGGTAAGACCACCTTTGTCCGGGCAGTGGGGATATGCTTCGCAATGGCTCAGGCCGGGCTGTACGTTCCGGCGGAAAGCTGTACCTTGCGGCCGGCAGACTATATCTACACTCATTTCCCCAAGGAGGAGCAGACGGGAATAAATTCTTCACGCTTCACTACAGAGATCAAGCAGTTCCGGACCATCAGCGAGACGGTCACGGACAGGAGCCTGCTGTTTATGAACGAGTCGATACAGTCCACGACGCCCAGTGAATGTGTTGATATCGCCTATGAGATGCTGAGGATATTCACCAGGCTGGGGGTGCGGGGCATTTTTGCAACGCATCTGCCGGAGCTTGCGGACAGGCTCGACGAGCTCAACAGCAGCGGTGTGCGCTCGAAGCTGGAGAGCCTTATCGTTCTTACTGACGAGGCGACGGGAGAGAGAAAATATAAGGTAGTCAAGGGCAAGCCCTCGCATACGAGCTATGCCAGAAGCATTCTTGACGAGTTCGGGATAAGCTATGAAGAGATCGCTGCAAGACTTAACAAGGCGGAAAAGCAGAGCTGAACAGCGGTAAGATCTGATCGACAGGTGATTTTTGTCACATCGGTTATAATGATATGATATAGTTTATGCTATTTAGTAAAGTTTTTCAGCAAAAGCTATTGAAAATGCAGGGCATATGTGATATAATATATTAGATTAGTTGCTGTGGAAGGATCTGAAAATGTATGACAGTGCCAAAGAAGGTCGCGGCTATCCATGATATTTCAGGTGTCGGGAGATGCTCGCTTACCGTGATAATACCTGTGCTGTCTGCAATGGGGATCCAGGTCTGTCCTGTGCCGACTGCTGTACTTTCGGCTCACACCGGTTACGGCGAGTTTGTTATGAAGGACCTTACAGACTACATCCCGGCAGCGCTTGCCCACTACAAGAAACTGGGGCTGGGGTTTGACTGTATCTATACGGGGTTTCTTGCCTCCAGCGAACAGATCGACCACTGCCTGGAGTTCTTTGAGGGGTTCCCCGAGGCGCTCAAGGTCGTTGATCCTGTTATGGGGGACAACGGTATAAGCTATCAGACTTATACCAGGGAGCTTTGCGAAAGGATGAGCGAGCTTGCGGCGGTGGCTGATATAATCACTCCGAATCTTACCGAAGCGGCCATACTTCTCGGAGAGAGATTCCCCGAAAAGGATGCCGATGCTGAGATGATGCGTGACTGGCTGGTAAGGCTCTCGGAAAAGGGACCGCGTATGGTGGTCATCACCAGCGTGCGTATGGGACAGGGAAGCATCTGCACAGTGGGCTATGACCGTGAGACCGGGCGCTTCTGGAAGACAGGCGGGGAGTACGTTCCCATAAGCTATTCCGGCAGCGGAGATATGTTTGCCAGCCTGCTGACGGGGAGCATCCTTGAGGGCGACAGCCTTCCGGTGGCTATGGACCGGGCCTGCTCATTCACACAGTCAACTATCAGATCGACCTTTTCACTCGGCACCGAGTGGACGGACGGTATAATGTTCGAGCCGGAACTGTACAGAGTAAACCAGTACAGCAGGCTTGGCGGATATACGGAGCTGTGAGGCGGGTCATGCACAGACTGAACATAGTTTTGCTGGAGCCGCAGATACCGCAGAACACCGGGAACATATCGCGGACCTGTGCCGTTACCGGGGCTGCGCTGCACCTTATCAAGCCCTACGGTTTTACCATTACCGACAGACAGCTGAAGCGTGCGGGACTCGACTACTGGGATAAGCTCGATATATACGAGTACGAAAATTGGGACAGTTTTGCAGAGAAGAACCGCGGCAGGTTCTACTTCTTCACCACAAAGGGGCTGAATGTCCACAGCGAGGTGAGGTATCCCGAGGACGAGGATGTTTATGTGATCTTCGGGCGGGAGGACAAGGGACTGCCGGAGGAACTGCTTTACGCCAACAGGGAGAGCTGTGTGCGCATCCCTATGAGAAACGAACTTAGGAGCCTTAACCTTTCAAACTCGGCTGCGATAGCGGTCTATGAGGTGCTGAGACAGTGGGATTATCCTGATCTCGGCCGTGAGGGGAAGCTTACAAAATATAACTGGTAAACAATCCAGATTAAGGAGAATGGATATGTCAAAGATCAAGCTGCTTACCGATGCTGCTTCGGACATCTCGCCCGAATATGAAAAGGCACTCGGCATCCGCGTTATACCTTTCAAGGTCGCTATGGGAGACAAGACCTATATGAGCGGAGTGGATTTCGATAACGAAAAGTTCTACAGGATGATCGACGCATATGACGGGATACCTTCGACATCGCAGATCACTGCATTTGAGTATGAGGAGATCTTCAAGGAGATCTATGACGAGGGATATACCGATGTTATAAATGTTACGATCAACCGTGAAGGTAGTGCTACCTACAACAACGCCTGCATGGCGGCAGAGTCCTTCTACGAGAACAATCCTGGTGCCAAGGGCAAGTTCACGATCTATAACATCGACAGCGAGGGCTACACCGGCGCATACGGCTGGCCTCTTATCCAGGCGGCAGGGAAGATCAAGAAGGGAAGCTCTGCTAAGGAAGTAGCAGCATATATACAGGACTGGGTAAAGAACTGTGTTATCTACTTCGGCATATACACTCTCAAATATGCCCGAAAGTCGGGAAGGATACCTTCTGCGGCTGCATTTGTGGGCGAAGTTATGGGACTCAGGCCGGTAATGCGCATCCACGATCACGAGATCAAGACTCACACCAAGGTGCGCGGTGACAAGTCTGTTATCCCGAAGATAGTTGATCTCACTTCCGGGGAGATCATCCCGAAAACGCCTTACTGCATAGTTTACGGCAAGGATGAGGCTGTGCGTGACGAGCTTGCGAAGGCACTTACCAAGAAGCTCGGCTATCCGCCCTCGGAGTTCTTCCAGATCGGTGCAGCTATCACGATCAATGCCGGACCGATGGTGGTCGGGGCAATATTCAAGTCTCAGAGACCTTGACCGGCAGAGACGATGTTATTCTGATACGGCTTATGCAAAACGGTACCTCACCTGATGGAGAGGTGCCGTTTTAATTCTCTTTTTTTGCGGTACTCTCCTTAGTGCTCCGGCATTTTTTATAACACAAAAAGAAGAGCCTGACACTGATTATCTGGCCAGTGTCAGGCTCTTCTCCTGTTGGGGCGTTAAGGGAATACCGCACAACCCGCAGCTTGCGCCTCTGCACGTCATCTGCTTGCATATTTTCCGTCATAGCACACAAATCTTCCTTGCCGGGCGAAAAGCGAATTGGTCTTCGCTCGCCCGCCTGCGTCAAATTTAGGCACTCTGACGAAAAATCTCAGCTCAACTTTATTGAGCTTGTGCGTGATCTGACGCACAGGGGTTGTGCGGTATTGCCTTAACTGTATTATATCACTGATCCGATAATAAATCAAGGCAATTTTTTGGACAGTTGAGCAGGCCGTTTAAGACAAGTACGATTTTTCGGACTGCTGTATCAGC
This sequence comes from Ruminococcus sp., assembly GCA_017526445.1. Taxonomy (GTDB): domain Bacteria; phylum Bacillota; class Clostridia; order Oscillospirales; family Ruminococcaceae; genus FB2012. The sequence goes on from JAFXRI010000116.1 coordinate 12,552, forward strand.
TGTGCAGCCTTTGCCATAACAAAACCTCCTACGGTCCTGATATACCATAGGAGGTCTATGTCATTTTACGTTATTGCCTGTCCGGTTCAGCTTTACGCCTGGACTTTTATTCTTCGGCCTTCGGAACTTCGTAGGAAACGCCGTATGCACCGAACATATAGTTCTTTCCGTCGATCTCTTTTTCGGTATCGGTAAGGGGGATGCCTTCCTCCTCGCAGTAGAAGCGTTCGTTGTTCCATTCGATCCAGCCCTTCTGCATCGAGCCGTCCTCGCTGAAAACGTAGGGCTTTTCTTCGATATAAAGAGGTCCGCGGACGAGACCGCCGTTCTGGAAGTAATACTTCTTTCCGTCGATCTCCTGCCAGTCTTTTGCCATATGGTATTCCTCGTCGAAGTAATAATCAACGCCCTTGAGGTTTTGCCAGCCCTTTACTGCCTTGCCGTCTTCACCGAAATAATAGGTGGTATCTTCATCTGTGCTCACCCATTTTTTAGTAACAGCACCTTTTTTGGTCAGGTAGTAAAGGTCATCCTTATATTCGGTAAGGCCGTCTGTGAGCATCTTATAGTCGCTGTCGAAGATATATATTTTTCCGTCGATCTCTTTTTTGCCCTTTACAGCATAGCCGTCCTCGCCGAAATAATACTTATTGCCCTCGCTGTCCTCTTCAAAGCTGTTTGTTTCCCATATGTCATACCTGAAGCCGTCGCTGAGACCCCACCGGAGTTTGCTGCCGTCATTGACAAGGCCGCTGTTCAGTGCCCCGTCCCTGCCGAAGGAATAATACTGTCCGTCGATGTAGGTATCTCCGGTTATGGCGATGCCGGCGAAGCCGAAATAGTATTTCTTGCCTTCGATCTCGCGCCAGCCTGTGGCCTTTATGCCTGTGAGGGGATCAAAGTAGAAGATATAGTCATTGATGATCGTGAAGCCTGTGGCCATTTTATAGTCATCGTGGAAGTACTGCTGCTTGGTCATATCAAGGCCGATGTCAACGGCGGCGTTCCTTGCCAGAAGGCCGTAGCCGCTGCCGTAGTCGGATTCGAGTGACCAAACCTTCTGCAGTTCCTCATCGGTGAGCTTATCCTCGCCGTCGGACAATGCCTTATAGTATTTGAGGAGAAGCTTCATATCCTTTGCGAATTTCTCCTGCTGCTCCCTGGACTCCTCGGGGTAGTCATAGACATTGAGCCAGCCGCGGAAAGCCTCGTGGGTTATGGGATCAAGATAATAGACGTTATCCTCGTACTCCACAAACCCTTCGCCGACGACGCCGTCCTTGCCGTAGTAATAGGCTTTGTCGTTTTTCTCGTCAAAATACCAGTCGGTCTGGAGGATGCCTTTTTTATTAAAGTTGTAGTAATTATTCTCGATGAGCACGAGCCCGACAGCTGCGGCGCCGTCATCGCCGTAATACATCTTTTTGCCGTCCTCGAGAGTCCAGCCGCGGAACATTACGCCGTCATCGCCGAAAAGGTAATACTTTCCGCCGATCTCCTGCTTACCGGTGACCATATTGTAGTCGCCGTCAAAGTAGTAGGTGTTTCCTTCGATCTCAGCGAAGCCGGTCACATAGGCGCCGGTGGTCTCGTCGGCGTAGCGGTAATGGCCGTCCTCCTCGCCCCATCCGCGGAAAAGCACGCCTTTATCGGAGAAGGTATAGTCACGGCCGTTTATATGCTGCTTGCCGGTGAGCATATGACCGTCATTGGCGAAGCAGTAAGTCGTGCCATCGATCTCAAGAAAGCCGGTAGCCATCTCGCCGTCGGATTTGAAGTAATACTGCACGTCGTCTTTTTTTGCCCAGCCGGTGATCTTTTTGCCCTCGGGATCGAAGTAGTAGGTCTTTCCCTCCTGCTCGCTGAGGCCGTTGCCGGGGAATCCGTGGTCATCGAAGAAATATTCGGCGCCGTTGAAGTCGCGCAGACCTGTACGGAAGATGCCGGAGTCATCGGCGAAATAGAATTCCTCGCCGTCGATCTTGATACGGCCCTTCTGAAGCACTCCGGAGCTGTCAAGGTAGTATTTCTCGCCTTCGTATTCCTGCCAGCCGGTGAGCATAACGCCTTCGTCATCGAAAAGGTATGAGGTATTGTTTATCAGCTGCATACCCTTAGCGCGTTCGCCGTTTTCGGGCTGGATATAATATGTGCCTTCGGCGTGGGTGTGCCAGCCGGAGGAGTAGTAAGCATCGTAATAGAGGTAGCCTGCTGCACCTGCGCCCACGGCGGCGGTACACACTGCCGCACCGATCACGGCGATCAGCTTTGACTTGCGGTCAAAGCGTTTGGCTGATGCAGGTCTGAGCTTTTTATCATCAAGCCCCATATTGCTCACCCTCCTTTGTTTCATATTTCCACAGTATATTATAACACAGCCGCACGCCAATGTCAAATGAAATCCTTGTGAAAATTCGTCAGACGACGGCGCTGCCGGCATACTGCGCGATATGCTGCAGACAGCGGTCTGCCGGGCCTGAAAGACAGAGATCAGCGGTGTGCTCACAGCGATTGACTTTTAAATCGCTTTGTGTTATAATATATAATTGGATAAAAGTGTACAGCACTTAACAGGAGAGATGATAATGGACCAGAGCAGGATAAGGAATTTCAGCATAATCGCACATATAGATCACGGCAAGTCAACGCTTGCCGACAGAATACTTGAGCTTACAGATACAGTTGCGCTGCGTGATATGGAAAATCAGCTGCTGGATAATATGGACATCGAACGGGAAAGAGGCATCACTATCAAAGCCCGCGCTGTAAGGATGAAATACCGCGCTGACAACGGCGAGGAGTATATCTTTAATCTTATTGACACTCCCGGCCACGTTGACTTCAACTATGAGGTCTCACGCTCACTGGCGGCCTGCGAGGGTGCGATACTGGTCGTGGACGCTTCGCAGGGAATTGAGGCTCAGACTCTGGCAAACACTTATCTTGCGATAGAGCACGATCTGGAGGTCCTGCCGGTGGTCAACAAGATAGATCTGCCTTCGGCTGAACCGGAAAGAGTCTGCGCTGAGGTGGAGAATATCATCGGCATCCCGGCACTCGATGCGCCGAGAGTCTCTGCAAAGATGGGAACTAATATCCGCGAGGTGCTGGAGCGTGTCATAACGGATATACCTGCACCGTCAGGGGATGAGAACGCTCCGTTCAAGGCGCTGATCTTTGACAGCTATTACGACTCGTATAAGGGAGTTATCGTATTTGTGAGAGTCAAGGACGGATGCATAAAGACAGGGGACCGTATCCGGCTCTTTGCAACGGGGGCGGAATTCCAGACTACGGAGATAGGCTATATGGGCGCTACCGATCTTGTGCCGGTGGGAGAACTCCGCGCCGGAGAGGTAGGCTATATCGCGGCTTCCATCAAGTATATCGGGGATACCCGTGTGGGTGATACTGTTACCAATGCGGACGATCCCTGTGACGAGCCGCTTGCGGGGTACAAGAAGGTCAATCCGATGGTCTTCTCGGGCATATATCCTGCTGACGGCGCCAAGTACCCCGATCTCAGGGATGCGCTGGAAAAACTGATGCTCAATGATGCATCGCTGTCTTTTGAGCCGGAGACGTCTGTTGCGCTGGGCTTCGGTTTCCGCTGCGGATTTCTTGGGCTCCTGCATATGGAGATCATCCAGGAAAGACTGGAGAGAGAGTATAATCTCGACCTGATAACTACGGCACCCTCTGTTATATATAAGGTGAATCTTACAGACGGGACCACCGTTTATATCGACAACCCCACGAATTATCCCGATCCGGTGAATATCGCTTCGGCTGAGGAGCCTGTTGTAAAGGCTGATATACTGTCGCCCTCCGAGTTCGTAGGGAATATAATGGAGCTTTGCCAGGAGAGACGGGGCAACTTCAAAAATATGACCTATCTGGACGAGACAAGGGTGGAACTGCATTATGAGCTGCCGCTTAACGAGATCGTTTATGATTTCTTTGATGCACTCAAATCCCGCACGAGGGGCTATGCATCCTTCGATTATGAGATGCTGGGATATGCGCCCAGTAAGTTGGTCAAGCTGGATATAATGCTGAACGGCGAAGTGGTGGATGCGCTGTCCTTCATCATCCATACCGACAAGGCTTATCCCAGAGCAAGGCGCATCGCAGAGAAGCTGAAGGAGAATATACCGAGACAGCTTTTCGAGGTGCCTATACAGGCGGCTATAGGCGGGAAGATCATCGCAAGAGAGACAGTAAAGGCTATGCGTAAGGATGTGCTCGCCAAGTGCTACGGAGGTGATATCACCAGAAAGAAGAAGCTGCTGGAAAAGCAGAAAGAAGGCAAGAAGCGTATGCGTCAGCTGGGTACCGTGGAGGTCCCGCAGGAGGCGTTCATGTCCGTCCTCAAGCTTGACGAGTAAGGAGGGATAATATGAGCGTTGATATGCACCGCAGCAGGAATTGGTTTGAAAAGCTGGCACCGCTGTGGGCAGTCATCGGGATGGCAGTGCACACCTTTTCTATATGGTACGTGTATTTCCGTGCGGAAGGTCTGGAAGTCATCGACAATTACCAGTCCTTTGCCAGATATATTATCTGGGCGGCAGTAGTCCTTGCAGCGCTGTTCAGCTTTGTACCCGACAGCGTTGTTTCGATAGCGAGGCATACGGTGTTCTATCTTGTCTCGGCTGCTGTGGGTGTCGGGTTCCTGTACTGGTATGCAAATAACAGGTTTTCTGCGGAGGAAGCCAAGGCACGTTCAGTGTGGGTGCTGGTCGTAAGCGGTCTCGAGGAAGATGACTATGTCAGATACTATTTGAAATATGCTATCCTGAGCTCTGCCGGACTGTGCGGAGCAGTGGCAGCTTTTTGTGCGATCAAGTATCATCTGTCATCGACAGGTTGGATAAAGAAGCATATAAGGTGATTTTAAAAAGGAGGAAGTATTATGAAGTTGAAGAAGATCGGTGTCTCGATCCTGTCGGGAGCACTGGCAATGATGATCCTCGGGGGATGCGGCTCGTCGGAGTCCTCGTCGGATGCTCAGAGCGATCCCGGGACATCACAGCAGACTGAGTCTAAAACTGATGAAAGCAAAGGAGATGAGAGCGTGGCAGAAGGATATCTTGAAAAGTTTAATGTGAAGCTGCTGGGGCGTACATACTACAATGACGGTGCGCTCTGGTTGGGACTTTCGGGTACAGGCGCAGATTTTGATTTTACCGGCGACACCCTCAAGATCAATATGATAGGCAATCCTGCCGGGATGGACAGCCAGCCGAGAGTTGCAGTCTATGTTGACGGCGAGCGCAAGGATGAACAGCTGGTCGCTTCGGACGGTACTGTGTTCGAGGTGAAGGGAGCAGGGGACAAGGCGGTCAACGTCAAGGTCGTAAAGATCTCCGAGTGTGCAAATTCCTGCTGCGAGATCCTTTCTCTCGATGCGGGCGGAGGGACCATTACTCCTGCAGCTGATAAGCCTCATAAGATAGAGATCATCGGCGACTCGATCACCTGCGGATATGGAGTTGACGATGAGGATAAGGAGCATCATTTCTCCACCGCCACCGAGGACTGCACAAAGTCGTATTCCTACAAGACAGCTCAGCTGCTGGATGCAGACTACAGCCTTGTATCCTTCAGCGGCTGGGGCATAATCTCAGGGTATTCCGCCAACGGCAAGAAGGTGGAGTCTCAGCAGCTCCCCAAATATTATGAGAAGTACGGATATACTTTCAATGTAGGCTTCGGTAATGAGAAGCCGGAAAATCTCAGCTGGGATTTCTCGCGCTTCCAGCCGGATGTTGTTGTTATAAACCTCGGCACCAATGATGCGACATATGCAAAGACCAAGGAGAAGAAAGCAGAGTATCACGATGCGTATATCGACTTCCTGAAAACTGTACGCAAGAATAATCCCAATGCGAGGATATACTGTGCTCTCGGAATTATGGGCACCGAACTGAACAAGACCGTTCATTCTGTCGTTGAGGATTACACCGCAGAGACAGGCGACAGCAACATCGCTGCCTTTGATTTTCCTCAGCAGAATATGCAGGAGGACGGCATTGCAGCGGACTGGCATCCCTCGGACAAGACTCATACCAAATCGGCTGAGCTGCTTGCAGCTAAGATCAAAGAGGATATGGGCTGGTAAGACTGTTAGAACAGTGTGAATATCATTGCTGCGGCGGGTTATCCTGCCGCAGTTTTCATACTTGGCAAATATTAAATTTTATGCCGGTGTTTAACATTTTATTAGCAAAGACTTTACTGCGTTACTACGGCATTTGTCTATTTTTTATATAAAAGGGCAACGATGATGAAGTATTGTATAATACTTTGGAAAAGTTGAAAAAAACGCTTGACAATTCCGACTCGATGTGATAAAATAAATAAGTCGCCTAACGAGGGCGGCTGAAAGATACTCAGATGTCAGGCGCATCCAAAAGGGTGTGACGGCGAGGGTATCAACGGCATCTTGAAAATTGAATAACAACGACGAAACAAAACCCTTGAGAGATTCTTTTGAGGAGACTTAGAAGAATAAAGACGTCGGGTACGACGGAAAAAACATACAGTCAGTAAAGAACTGAGCGAAAAAGGATAGCAAGGGTACCTGGAGGTACTTTTGATATACGATTAAATTAAGAGTTTGATCCTGG
>JAFXRI010000021.1 GCA_017526445.1 Ruminococcus sp.
GATTTATTTCACTGCGTATTTCTTTCCGTTGATGATGTAGATTCCTTTTGGTAATCCGTTCAGATCTGTGGCTTTTGACCTCACTTTCTGGCCTTGCAGATTATAGATATCAAAAGGCTCGTCTTCCGTTTGGGTAATACCATTGATGCCTGTTGTATTGGTCGATAATGGTACGATGTGCAGGAAGTCTCTCCAGACTAATGCTTTCTTGTAAAGCTCGACACTTTCATCAGGCACGTAAAGGATACACAGAGCCTTGTTAACGCCGTCGAAGATTGATCCGTCGCTCCTTGTTCCTTCACCACGAGTACCAACAGCACTCAGATTGATAGGTGTGGGATTATAAACTGTGATGGCCTGTAGATTGACACAACCTTTGAAAGCATTGTTTCCAATCCCGGTAATAGAACTTGGGATAACCACTTCTGTCAGATTCTTGTTATTCTCAAAAGCACTTTCTCCGATTGTCGTAACTTCCATTCCATTTATGCTTGACGGAATAGTAATCTTTGAATCATTACCTGTATAATATGAAATTTTAACATGCGTAGGATCAATATTTAGATATGCAAAATCGTCATAATACCCTGAAACCGCATACCGAGCGTTTGCTTTTAATCTTGTCCCGATTTCATAATCGTTTTCCGGCAGCAACGCTGCTGCCCCGAAAAGCATTACTGCTGCAGACAATGTTGCTATGGTTTTTTTAATCATAGTCACAACCTCCTTTTGCTTTTTAACCTATATCTTCAATAATAATGGAACTACATTTATCGGAATCAAATGAAATTTTAAATGAATTAGAATATTCCGCTGCTTTTTTTCCAAGTGCCAAGGTTAATGCTTTCAAAAAATCATATTTAATGGTTATTTTTTTATTTTCAGATAAATCGTCCTTCTCTAATTTCTCAGGATCCTGTTCAAAATAGTATCTGCAAAGAACAAATCCATCTGAACACTTTTTCAGTTCATTATTGAATTCTTCTCTTGAATAATCATTATTACCAGCCATTGATTCAAATATTGACGTTTCTAATTCATTTCCCAGTTTTTCAAATAGTTTGCTTAAATCGTGTGTGAATGGTATGGTTACGCGTTTTTTACCATCGGTTATGTTTAGATACGCAATAATGTACTTCATGTACAGTTCGCAAGCAAAAAAGCCCATAGTTGCGCACACCGAAGCTCTATCTACTTCTGAATAATTACCTGCTTCATGCATCATTGTTTTTGCAGCATCCATCATCTGTTCTTTATAGCCATTTGCTGCAAAATAAATCAGTGGGATATTATTAACAGGAATTCCTTTACAGTCATTATTACCCATAGTAATCAACCTCCTTGTCAATTTGTAAATTTTTTTACGATTCTGTCTGTTATAACAGCATATTAATTGTATAATTACATTATAACATCATATATTGTGTTTGTCAACACAGCAAATATGATGTATAATCAAATTAGTCAAATTCCAATAAATCAAGCAGGTGATATTTATGCATAATCACTTATATCTATATCCCAACATCGCCAACGTCCGCAAAGGAAAATTTACACAAGCCCAGCTTGCCGAACAGCTGGGCATTTCACAGCAGGAGGTCAGCCGATATGAGACAGGCGAGGTCAAGGCGCCTATCAATTATATAATTGATCTTGCCAGCATCTGCAAGGTAAGCGTCGATCACATCCTCGGCCACAACACCGAAGCAAGCGTCCTCTCCGACACCGAACAGCACGTTCTTTCATTATACAACGCCCTCACCTACGAAAACAAAATAAAAGCCGAGGAACGGCTCCTCACCCTCCTCGAAACACAGTAAAAAGCAGTCCCGCCAATGAACGGAACTGCTTATTTTATACCTTCTTTCGGGATGCGGCTCTTTTTCTCACCCGAACATCCACGCAAGTATCTTCTCAGTATATTCTCCCCAGAACCTCATATCGTGGGTGCCCTCGCTCTCGATGTACTCGTGGGCGATGCCGCGGCTCTCCAGGAATCGGTGGAACTCGCGGTTCTGCTCCAGCAGGAAGTCCTCGGTGCCGCAGGACATATATATATCGGGGAGCTTCTTCCCCTCGGCAAGGAGCTTGTCTGCCAGCGTTTCGGGGTTGCTGTCGCTTTCAAGCACATTCGCCGGCTCACCGAAACACTCGCGGTAATACTCGTAGTTGGCGATGCCGTTGCCGCTGCCTTCCTTCATCCCCGCCACCTCGTGAACGATCAGCGCTGAGGACATAGCTCCAACCTTGCCGAACCTTTCCGGATAGGCGAGCCCGGTATGCAGTGCCCCGAAGCCCCCCATCGACAGTCCGAGAACACAGGTGTCCTCCGCCGAATTTGCCAGGCCGAAGGTCTTTTTCAGATAGTCCGGCATCTCCTCTCCGATCAGCGTTCCGAAACGATGCCCTGTGGAAAGGCCGTCCAGCCAGAAGCCGTTCTCGCCGTTGGGAGCTACTACAGCTATGTTGTATTTGTCTGCCAGATGCTCCGGCACCCAGTTCCAGGCGCTTCCCGAAAAGCCGTGCAGCACGAAAAGCGTTTTCATAGGTCCGCGGTCAGCTTTCTTCTCCGGCTCCCAGGGCTGATCTGTGCGGGGATCGTTGGGCAGAAAGACCTCAAAGGCGGTCTGCCTTCTGAGACAGTTCGAGAAATATCTTACTGTGATATATGCCATACAGTTTCCTCCGTTCATTTTTATATCATTATAATTATATAACATTTCCCGGGATTTTTCAATAAGTATAACAGTTTTTTTGCGCCGTCCTCGGTTGACAAGCCGTTGGATATGATGTATAATCTTATAGATGAGCATTATCATATCTGAAAGGACCGTATAAGTATGAAAGAAGTTATCTTCACTATAGGAACAATGACAGGCTTCAACACCACCCCCGTCCACGGGCTCGCAGAACTCGTCCGGGGCTTTTCGAGCAGCGTTACTCTTGAAAAAGAGGGCAAGGAGCCTATAGACGCTTCAGCACTTATGAGGATGATAAGCTACGGTGTCAAGCGCGGCGAGACAATAAGATTCGTTATAAACGGCGAGGATGAGGAAACAGCGGCCAGGAGCATCGAGGAATATATGGCCGACCATTTCACCGATCCCGAGCTGCCGGAGGGAGAGATACCCGGCGGCGGGGACAGCGAGGATACAGACGATAACGAAACTATCTCCGACGAGTCCGATCATTATTGATACAACAAAACCAAAATGGGCTGCACGCCCGGCAATTTGCAGAGCGTGCAGCCTTATTTTATTTTCCGTTTATCAGTCCGTTCACCTCATCCAGCGTCGGCGGGTGCAGCGGCAGCGGGAAACGTGAGATAGCTATGCCCGAGCAGGCACTTGCAAACCGTACCAGTTCTTCATCGGACATCCCCTGCATCACTCCGTAGATACACCCAGCCTTGAAGGTGTCTCCCGCACCCAGAGTGCTTCTCACATCCACTTTGAAAGGCGCCATACGCTTTACGCCCTCGCCCCTCCTGCCGTAGAGCATATCGTCTCCGCCCTGTGTTATGACGGTAAGACCGTCTGTCTCCGACTGCATCAGCCCGAGTATCTCCTCAGCAGACATCCCGGGATACTGTACCGCTGTGAATTCGTGAGAGACAGCATTTACCGCCGCGTGCCTGTGCAGGTAGGAATCATGCCTGCAGTCGATCGTCACATATGGTATCCCGAGCCGGACACATATCTCCGCCGCCTGCTGAGACTCCCCGAAGAAATACGGATCAATACCTGCGGCCCTGCATCCTGCGATGTCTTCCTCCGCTGGCGTACCCCACCATTTCTCTCCTGAGGAGAACAGTGTCTGGAACCTCCCCATCGGCGAGCGTACCAGCCCCGCTATAACAACGGTATCGGTCACTCCGGGATCATCCTGCCGGAAGGTGAGCAGCGACAGATCCACCGTCTTGTCCTTGTAGAACTCCCTCAGTACCGGGGCCACCTCGGTGCCTATCCAGGTGCCGTCCATTTTCACCGAAACGCCAAGCGAGCTCAGCACCGTCGCAGCTGTGCCGGTCTCGCCGCCGGGGAGGAAATACTGCTCACTGATCTCTGAATACTCGTCCGGCTTCAAAAAGCCGTCCCGCAGCAGTATCGAGCGAGTGGCAAGGATCTGCCCGAAAAGATAAACGTCTGCATTACGCTCCATATATCATTCTCCTTTCAGGGAGTGCGGATATGCAGTTTGCGGCACTGCAGTGCAGCGCCGCAAATGATCTCAGCCCGATCTCTCACTCAACTTTTTCAAGAACATAGGTAAATAACTTGATACCGGAATCGGTCTCAGTGATCTCCATCCACGGATCAATAGCCTCGCCCAGCACTTCGCCCTTTGTACCGGAGTCGTATTTGAATTTGCCGTCCTCTTCCTTCCAGGCCTTCTTCTCGATCACCATAGTCTTGTCATCGTACATCTCGACCTCGCCGGAAGCAACAGCCTCTTCGATCTCCTCCTTGGGAGCGTTCTCAGGGATCGGCAGCAGAGTCTTCATCCAGCCGTCCTCGGTGAAAAGGAACTTGGCGTAGAGCATTTGCTTCTCATCATCATCAAGGCTCTCATCAGCGAGTATATCCTCAACGTTCTTATCAACAAGTTTCAGCGTTTTGGGATCAAACTGCTGTGCGGTCCTGATCTTCCAAAGTCCAACTAAATTCATGGCTTTACTCTCCTTCACATATTAAATACAAGGCTGGCGAAACAACCTCGTAATAATTATATCACAATAAATTCAATATTGCAACAGAGATCTAACCTTTTGCCCGTAGAAAAAACGATTTCGTAATTATTTATTTTGCACAAAGGGTAACGGCGGACAGGCGCGGGAGCATATAATGCTAAAACGACAAAAACAGAAAGGCGTGGTATAATGACAGCAGTACAGGGCATCGACATTTCCAGATGGCAGGAGGGGCAGATAGATTTCTCAAAAGTCAAAGCGGCAGGATACAGCTTCGTGATCATACGGGCAGGCTACGGCAACGCCCTCGCCTACCCGTCCCAGTTCGATCCGCAGTTCGATGAGTGGTACACTCAGGCAAAGGCCGCCGGTCTCGGCGTAGGCGCCTACTGGTACAGCTATGCCGACAGCCCCGAGGCAGCGGAGCAGGAAGCGGCGAGCCTGCTGTCCAGGCTGAAAGGCAAAAAGCTCAGCTATCCCGTGTTTTACGACGTGGAGGAAAAAAGCCAGTTCGACAAAGGCACCGCCTTCTGCGACAGCATCATAACCGCCTTCCTTAATAAGACGGAAAAGGCCGGCTGGTTCTCGGGGCTGTACTGCTCCACCGGATGGATCGAGGCCTGCGTCTCGCCCGCAGTCAGGGAGCGCTATACCTGCTGGATCGCCGATTACAGGGGCCGCTGCGGCTATACCGGCAGCTACGGGATGTGGCAGGACGGCGCCGTTGACGTTCCGGGGATAAAGTCAGGAAAGACAGATCACGACTGGTGCTATACCGACTACCCGAAGCTCATCAGGAGCAAGGGCCTCAACGGCTACAAGAAGTCAGGAGCCGCACCTTCGGATAAACCTGAGGATGATAAAAGGATACTGGACACCGGCTCCTGCTACAAGCCCGGAGAGACCACGGTGGGAGCTCTTGCCGTCAAAGAGCTGCTCCGCCTCGCCTATGACAAGAGGCTCATACGCATCAGAGTCAATGACACAAAGGTCTATGACGAGCAGACCGTCAAAGCAGTAAAAGCCCTGCAAAAGAGGTGGGGCTACGAGCAGACCGGCGGCGCAGGCGAGAATTTCGTCAGGAAGCTTTACTCAGCGCTGAGGTGAAGAGCCAGTTTTTTTAAAATGCCCTTGACTTTAGACGCCAAACGTTATATAATTTAAAGGTAGTAATTTTTTGTTTCAAAGGAGAGATAAAAATGCTTGATATCAAGCTTTTCAGGACCGAGCCCGAGCTCATAAAGGAGAATATCAAAAAGAAGTTCCAGGACGAGAAGCTGCCCCTCGTTGACGAGGTAGTCGCTATGGATAAGGAGTACCGCGCCACCAAGACCAAGGCAGATGAGTACCGCGCAAAGCGCAATAAACTCTCCAAGGAGATCGGCGGACTTATGGCTAAGGGCCAGAAGGAGGAAGCCGAAAAGGTCAAGGCCGAAGTCAAGATGATCGGCGAGGAAATGCCCAAGCTCGAAGCCCGTGAGGCCGAGCTGGAGGAAGAGATCAGAAAGAGAATGATGGTGATCCCCAACATCATCGATCCTTCTGTTCCAATAGGCAAGGACGACAGCGAGAACGTTGAGATCGAAAAGTTCGGCGATCCCTTCGTGCCCGAGTTTGAAGTTCCCTATCACGTTGACATTATGGAGAAGCTGGGCGGCATCGACCTGGATTCCGCAAGACAGACCAGCGGCAACGGCTTCTATTACCTCAAAGGGGACATAGCAAGACTGCACTCGGCGATCCTCTCCTATGCGAGAGACTTTATGATCGACCGCGGCTTCACATATTTCATCCCGCCCTTTATGATCCGCTCGGCTGTAGTCAACGGCGTTATGAGCTTCTCCGAAATGGAGAATATGATGTATAAGATCGAGGGCGAGGACCTCTACCTGATCGGTACCTCCGAGCACTCGATGATAGGCAAGTTCATAGATACTATCACTCCCGAGAGCGAGCTCCCGCAGACTCTCACCAGCTACAGCCCCTGCTTCCGCAAGGAGGTCGGCGCCCACGGCATCGAGGAGCGCGGCGTTTACCGCATCCATCAGTTTGAGAAGCAGGAAATGATCGTTGTCTGCAAGCCCGAGGACAGCAAGAGCTGGTACGATAAGCTCTGGCAGAACAGCGTTGACTTCTTCCGCACACTGGACATCCCCGTAAGAACTCTTGAATGCTGCTCCGGCGACCTGGCAGACCTGAAGGTCAAGAGCTGCGACGTGGAGGCCTGGAGCCCAAGGCAGAAGAAGTATTTCGAGGTAGGCTCCTGCTCCAACCTTGGCGACGCTCAGGCAAGACGTCTTGGTATCCGCATCAAAGGAGAGAACGGCAACTACTTTGCGCACACACTGAACAATACAGTCGTTGCTCCTCCGAGAATGCTCATCGCATTTCTGGAGAACAACCTCAACGAAGACGGCAGCATCCGCATTCCCCAGCCCCTCAGAATGTATATGGGCGGCAAGGACACTATCGCGGTGCCCGAGAAGTGATATAAGGCAATACCGCACAACCCGCGGCTTGCGCATCTGACGCACAGGGGTTGTGCGGTGTTGCCTTAAACAAAAGAGGACATCCCGGAAATTGCTTCGGGATGTCCGTTTTTTATTCGTCTGCAGCGCTATTGCCGGAGGCGGAAAGCGCCTTGAACCGCTCGCTCATAGTCTTGTTGCCGTAGGTCAGCTTCTTGATCGTCAGATCCTGCGCCTTGTCATTGGCCAGCCTCAGCTGACGGTCAGTGGAAAGCAGATTTTCCTTCACCTTTTCAAGATGCTGGATGGTCTTATCGATCTCTGCTATGGCGTCGCCGAATTTCTTTGAGGCAGTCTCGTAATTCTTCGAGAAGCCGTCGCGGAACTTGAACAGCTTTTCCTCAAAATTGGTGATGTCGATGTTCTGCTCCCTGGCAGCTGCCAGCTCACGCTTGTATTCCATAGCGTTCAGCGCCGCATTGCGCAGCAGCGTTATCATCGTTATGAAAAACTGCGGCCGGATCACATACATCTTCGGATATCTGTGAGAAACATCCACGATGCCGGTGTTGTAGTACTCGCTGTCAGCTTCCAGCATCGAAACCAGCACCGCATACTCACAGCCCTTGGCACGGCGGTCCTTGTCCAGCTTGTCAAAGAAGTGCTCGTTCCTGTGCTTCTTCTCAGTGGTGTCCATCTCGTTTTTCATCTCGAACATTATAGAGATGATCTCGATACCGTTCTCATCCGTCTCCCGGTATATGTAGTCCCCCTTGCTGCCTGCCGCCGCATCATTGTCCTTCTCGAAATATGCGGTGCGGAAAGCTGTGGGGCGCAGCTTGTTGAACTCGGTCTCGCAGTGCTGCTCAAGAGTCTCGCCGATCATCTTGGTGGACATCCTGGTTTTCAGGTCCTTGTAGTATTCCAGCAGCTCCCGCTGGCTTTTCAGCTCAGCCTCGTATTCTGCCCGCTGAGTGTCACGCTCCTGCTCAACGACGCGCACGTCATTGACTCTCCTGAGCTCCGCCTCGGCGGCGCTGGTCCTCAGCTGGGCGGACAGGCGTTCTATCTCACGCTGCTTCTCGTTCTCCAGCTTGCCCAGTTCAAATGCCAGCTTCTGATCCGCCCCGGCAAGCCTGGCGCTGAGGCTCTCCTTTTCGAGTTTCAGCTGACCTATCTCCCTGTCCTTTTCCGACACAGCCTCAGAGAGCCCGGCCTTCAGCTCAGCCGCGTATGTCTCCTTCGCCGATTCAAGCTGTGCGCGGAGCTTCTGCATCTCGGCATCCCGCTCGGCAACAGCCTTGTCCCTGCGCTGCTCCGCCTCGGCGAGCCGGAGCTTCAGCTCCTTGTCATAGTTCTCGGACAGCTGCTTTTTCATCGCCTGAGTCTGATTATTTATCTCTTTTGAAAACTCCTCAGTCCTTACCTGTTCGAGTATAGCAGAGAATCCCGCCTCGTCAACAGTAAAGGCCTGCCCGCAGTTGGGACATTTTATTTCGTGCATAGTATATCCTCCCTGTTCAGGTATTTACTATACTATAGCACAATTATTCCTTTTTGTAAACAGTTTTATGAGGGAACTTCACTTTGCTCCGACTGCTTTATCACAACGGCCTGCGGATCGCTGTAGCTGCCGTAACGGGCCTTGCCGTCGGTGACGAAAGAGCGCACCTTCACATACCATACCTCCCCGCCCTCAACGTTTGCATCTATCGTCCTGGAAAGGGTGTCAAGATCCCTGACGGTGGTGCTGTGGCGGTCATCGGTGAATTCAATGTCCCTTGCGTAAACGATCTGATAGCCCGTTGTCCCTTCTACGGCCTTTTTCCAGCCCACAGTGAAGCTGTCCGGCTCGTCGGAGCTGAGGCTGACTATCTCGTTTTTCTCCGGCTTGATGACAAAGGTCTCCACGACCTTGCCCTGATACTGGCCGGTGCCTGTCACGGTTATCCTGGCAATGCCGACTCCGGTATTGTTCTCGCATTTAACATCGTATTCCGACACCCCGGGAGGTGTGTCCTTTATATCCGTCACTGCTCTGATCGAAGGCGTTATGGCACTTCCGGTGTAGGTGTATATCTCCTTCGGGATCTCGGCAGCACTCATATTGCCCTTGACGGTCACCTTGACGGTGTCGCTGTAATTGCCATATCTGACCGAATCGGGATCCCCGTCGGGAGTCATAAAGGACCTGACTTTTATATACCAGGTGTCGCCCAGTTTCGGATAGCGGGTGATGCTGACATACTTTTTGTCGGTGTCCGTTATGGTATAAGAATGAAGCTCCTCCGTGAAGTTCTTGTCCCTTGCGTAGAGCACCTCGTACCCCACCGCCGACTTGTCCTTCACCCATTTAAGGAATATTCCTCCGCTGCGGGAACAGGCTGTCCTGATCTTCTGCTTTGCAGGCTTGACAAGGAACTCCCTGCGTACTGCTCCGCAGTATTTCCCCTTGCCTATCACTGTCAGTCCGGCGTGGCCGACGTTCACATTATCGGTGTAGCGGACCGTATAGTCCTTGCCCTCGGTGAGAGTCTTGTCTCCCAGCTTAACAGTCACGGCAGGCTTTATCTCCTCCCCTGTATAGGAGTAGCTCTGATATGGTATAGATACATTGCTGTCCTCGATGCTCCTGCCCAGCAGCTTATCCGAGTCCAGAGCGCAGACGCTGTCTATGGGGCAAAGCTTACCCGAGGATTCACCGCGGTTGAAGTATGCCTGAGAAGCCGACTCGAACCCTGCATAAAGGATACCGTCGAGCCAGTCAAGCTCCTGCATCATATTCGGAGCATCGGTCACGGAATGAGCCACGAGCCCCAGACTGCTCCGGTCGGAGAGATCCGCCCAGAACAGATGCAGCTTTGAGCTCTTTTCCCGCGAGAACGAGCTCGACACAGCCAGATAGGTCTGTCCGCCGCTGCTGAAGAAAACAGCGCCGTTCGTCCCCGAAACACCGAGCCTGACCGGCTTGACCACCGTGGTCAGCCTGATCTTGCCGGACTTTGTTTTTTCGGTCCTGTATCCGGTGAGCGTGTTTAGGTCGGCATCATCAGAGTAGGTCCCCACCCACAGCAGGCCGTCATAACAGGTCACATAGGAAGCACAGCTGTTATCGGGAGCAGCAGCGCCCTTTACGGCGTAGTTCTTTATCTCCCCGACTGCCTTTCCGGACGAAGCGAGCCTGTTGAACTCCGAAAGCTCCACCGCATCGAGGACCTTTCCGTCTTCCTGCCTGCCTCTTGCTATCCAGATCACCTCGTTATAGGGATCATAGGCTATGCCGCCGGTGTGGCTGTTGTCACGGAGCACGGCTGTGGACAGCAGGCTGCCGGACTCTCTGTCGATAATATAGATCACCGAATGGTGAGGGCTCTCCTTCTTGTGCTTGTTGTAATAGGGCGTTTCCACCGGGAGCCTGCCGTCGTCCTCGCTGTGCTCGCAGATGTAGCAGTAGGCGCTTATCAGGCAGTATCTGTCGGTCATGCACACACCCTGGGGCACCATATGGCCGCTGGTGCCGAAGCGTCCCTGATCGGTGGTGACGAGCCCCGGTATCGGGATATTGCCGTCCTCACGGACAAGGGAGAAGAACCGCTTGAACTGCTTGTTTTCAGCAGCAGCGGAATACTCCTTTTCATATATGTGTGCGCCGTCAGCCGAGACGTTCAGTGCGGCGCCGAGCTGTGCCGGCAGCGAGCTGCAAAGCAGTGCTCCGGCTGACAGCAGAGAGATCAGAAGTTTTTTTGACATTTGCATCACCTCCGGGAAAAGACATAAAGCGCAGCATAGATACAGTCGGTGCCGTATCAGACCCCTCTTATTGTAACACACATCCCCGTTGTAATCAAGCACAAGCGATGTCAAATTTAAGGCTAAATTTTTGTGTATTTTTACCAAAGAATCGCAAGGACAGCGGTTTTACGGCATATTTCAGCGCGGCTTAGCGTAAGTCTTCCCGCCCCTTGAAAGGCAGAGCCAGCCGCTGGGGATAAGGCCCCAGTACTCGCTGCTGCCGACGCATCTCACCTGTGTGACGGTAACGGCTGTACCCTTTTTCAGTACGGCGAGGCCGCAGGGATATGAGCATCTCCTGCCGTTGGGGGTGAGCTGCGAGCGGAGCTTCTGGGGATGCCCGATGCCGGGCCCGCTGCGCACCTTCATATCCGAAGTAAGGACATAGTCCCTGCCGGCGAGGAATTCCGCTTTTCTCCCCTGCACAGGGCTTTGTTCCTTGGCCCTGAGAACTCCCAGCACGGGCCGGCAGCCGTCGGCGCCGGTCCTGCCGCTGAACCAATGGGTGACTTTCTGCGTGGGCTCGTGTCTGCCAAGGGTGTTCTGTTCGATGGACTCGAACCAGTCCAGAGTACCATTGCCGGTACCGATGGCGACGTGCCCCCATCTGCCGCCTCCCCAGACGACTATATCTCCCTTCTTTATTATAAGCTCCCGGGTATTGGGGATGCGCTCAAAGGCTTTCACAAGAGCGGGATAGGAAGCGAACTTATTGTAAAGGTCCCTTGCCCCGGTGACCCATACCCCTGTGATACCGAAAACGTCCTTCAGATACTGATCCGCAAGATCAACGCACTGCACTCCGGCGGTGCCGTCATAATCCACGGCCTTGCCCAGATACCTGCTTTCAAATTCGTCGTATGTCAAATGCTTTCCACCTTTCTTTCCAGATCACCGATGCGGCGGTCTGCCGACCTTATGTCCTTTTCAGCCAGCGCCATGCGCTCGATCACGTTATTATGCTTCTCCACCTTTTTTTCGAGCTGCTCTATACGGTAGGATATGAGCTTTATGCCCGAATAGGAGCCTATAAATGTCCCGATCAGCGAGAGCACGGCGATCACGATCTCATCCATTGCTGCCGCTCCCCTTTCTTTCGTCACCGGCTCCCGGCTTATGCCGTTCGTACTGTACTCCGAAATAGAAGGCGATCACAACTGTATATACGGTGAGGAAATGCTCCACCGAGACCTCTCCCCGAAGGGCAAGAATGCTGAATACAGCGGTAAGGGATATGGTAACGAGGGATTTTACGTCCATAAGCCGGGCAAGACGTTCAAGCACGGTATCACTCCCCCAGGGCGATGCTGCCGGTATAGGCGTAGTGAGTCTCGCCGTCCAGAACGATCTCCATACCGCCGTAAATATAATCTCCGACATAGGGGGAGAGATAGGACATATACACTCCGCTGAGTATGCTGCCCGAGGCCGCCGCCAGCGGGAAAAGGGATGTGATCCTGGTATTGACCGTGCCGAAGCTGACGGCAGCGGCGGGCTGCTGGGAAGGCGCGGTGTACACGGTATAGGGCGATACATTGTTCTCTATATCCCATATCTCCACAGGCTTGTCCGAAGAAGTGCTGTTGGGAAATTTAAAGGTGGATGTCACCAAACATACATTGCCCTCGGCGTTTTTGCAGATGAGCAGAAAGTAGCTCGACTGCGAGGCAAGGAGTATGCCCTTATCGGTCCTGTATGCTGCTCTGATATGCTGGGTGTTCTGGGAGTTGCCCTTGAACGCACGAGTTACAGCAGATTCGGCGCCGACGGGGGTTATATCAAGCATTACGCCGTACATACCGGATGCTCCCGGTTCGATAGTAAGGACTGTCTGTTCACCTATTTTGAAGATGACGACGCCTTCGGAGACGGTGATGCTGTCAAAGTAATCCGAGGCATTGGCGCTGAGATAAGCGCCCAGCTCGGCTGCAGTGCGTTCGACGAATACTGTTTTTTCTATTGCCATAGTCTATTCCTCCGTTTCTGTGTTGGTGCCGGCAGCACCGAGGGCTCCGGCGGTGATGACTGTTTCGCTGCCTGCGGCGGGCGCGGAAGCGTGACCGCCCCCGAATGCAGACGAGATCAGAAGTTCAAAAAGATCCATACCCTTCGCCTCACTTCTTCCATTCTTTCCAGGTGTTGTCGAAATCGAGGACGTAGATCCTGCTCAGGGACGGTATCACTGCCAGTGAACCGGGTGTGAGCACGCGCCCTTCGATAGCGTCGTATGCAGGCAGGGCCTCCTCAGCAGATACCCAGAGCTCGCTCCTGACATAGAGCACGCCGTCGCCTGCGGCAAGGATGGTTTCTTTGTTGACCGAATAAGTCATATTTCGGTACCTCCGTTTCATAATTTTTTTCTTTTCAGTTTTTTGCACTGCCGGCCGAGAGAGTTTGCCTGCTGTGCATATGCCCCCTTCACTTATAGCGGGAAAAGGCCGGAAAGTTGCATATTAAATATGCAACTTAAATGAAATATGTCTAAATTAAATCAAAAATCATAACAGTGCACAAATGTTCGGCTCTTCTTTTGTGCAGAAATGCCCTCGGATGTCGGTGCCGGGCGCCCGGCAGGCATCAGAAAATAATCAGCTTTTTTCTCAGGATGATCGTTTTTCAGTGCCGGGATCGGTTTAATATTCTTACATTTCGGCGTGAAAGACCGTATTCAGGGCATACTGCGGGGCAAAGTATGCAGTGTTAACTTTTTTTGCATTGACTTTTTCGCCCGGGCGTATTATAATTATCCTGTCGGGCTGTGCGCTCCCCCGCGGGCAGCCCGAGGCAATTCCCGCCAAGGAGGATCTTTATGCGTAAAGAGATAGACCTCCCGTTTCCGTTCAGGAAAAAGGAGGATAATGATAAAACGACTGTCTTTGATCCCTCGGAGCTTGAAGAGGCGGACGTCGTACCGGTAATACCGGACGAGCCTGCTCACGCACCTGCGCCTGCTCCTGCACCTGCACCCGAGCCTGCTCCCAAAAAGGAAGAAAAGGTCAAGGACAGCTATGAGCTCGCCTACGAGGAACAGCTGAGGAAGTTCACCGAGCTGGACTCCCCCGAGGACACTCAGCCGGTGCCTGTGGTAAATGTTATGGGCAGGGACTACGAGCAGCATCCAAACCTCGCACGCCGCCGTGACGGCGAGTCTTCCGGCGAGCAGCCCCGAAAGACCAGGGCCTCGGCGAATAACAGCAAGGGCGGCTCCAAAAAAGGCAAAGGCAGCAAAAAGAAAAGGAAAGGCGCGGCTGACCGTACAGTCCACATCGACAGGGGCGAGCCGCTGAAATTCGGTATGAGCAGACAGAACGCCGCAAATGGAGAAGCGGCTGTAAAGAAAAAAACGGCAGTCTGGAAAAAGGTGCTGCTGATAATACTGATAATCATACTGGTGCTGTTCCTGGCGCTGCAGCTGCTGATACTGAGATACATAAACAAAGTCACCTACCGCGAGACGGGGACAAGAAACTTCACCACGGCATCCCTCAAGTCGGATCACATACTGAACATACTTGTCATCGGCTCGGATTCGAGAGAGGATGACAGGCGCGGGCGCACCGACACTATGATACTTATGTCGATCGACAAGGAGAAAAAGCTCACGACGATGACATCCTTCATGCGTGACAGCTATGTAACTCTGCCCGACTACGATCTTGACGGCGACGGAGCATTCTACGGCGAGGGCGACAAGTGCAAGCTGAACGCAGCCTACGTTTACGGCGGGCCCGAGCTGCTTATGGACACGATAGAATACAACTTCGATGTGGCGGTGGACAAGTACATCTACATCGACTTCTATTCCTTCATAGACATCATCGATGCGGTGGACGGCATCGAGCTGGACATAACCGACGAGGAAGCGAAGGGTATGCAGGATCCGATGCGCGAGCAGAACAGGTATCTCGGCAACCCGAAGGGCACCGACTATCTTGAGAAGGGCGGCAAGGGACTGCACGTCAACGGGAATCAGGCTCTGGGCTATGCACGGCTCCGCTACATCGGAAATGCCGACTTCCAGCGCACCGAGAGACAGAGGACCGTGATCTCCAAGCTCATCGACAAGGCAAAGGGCTCGGGACTGTTCACGCTGGACAAGTTCGCAGTGGCGCTGTGCTCCCACATTGAGACGAATATGGGCAAGTGGGATGTTTACAAGCTGATCTACCGTGCGCCTTTCATCATCGGTTACGAGACAAAACAGCTCAGGATACCCGGTGACGACGAATTCAAATACGGCACAGCCTGGGACGGCTCCTCGGTGCTGGCGGTGGATCTGCCTGCGGCGATAGAGACCATAAACAGAGAGATATACGAATAAACGCGGCTGCTGCAAGCCGGAAAATGCAGTTTACTGCGCATAAGCGCTGCCGGACAGGCAACGGACAGCCGGCACCTGATAATTAAGGCAATACCGCACAACCCACGGCTAATGCCTCTGCACGTCATCTGCTTGCCAGCTTTCCGTCATATTACCCAAATTCTCCTTGACTTGCGCCAGCAAACCTGCGTCGAATTTAGGCAATCTGACGAAAATCTGGACGTCGCATCTGACGCACAGGAGTTGTGCGGTATTGCCTTAA
>JAFXRI010000022.1 GCA_017526445.1 Ruminococcus sp.
CCTTTTTGATAAGGTCAAGATCATAGAACCCGCTTGGATCGTCATTGTTCATCGGCAGTTCAAAATCGACTTTAACACCGCCGTCAACATCTGTGCCGTCCTTTCTTACGATAGCCAGGTTTCCGGAAAGGTTGCCGTATACTCCGTTGGGGAAGAAGGAGATGCCGGCAAGACAACCGCCGCCGCCGGAGGTCTCTCCGATAACGGGGATACCGTTGTCCTGGGCTGCACAGGGCAGATAATTTCCGCAGGAGAATGAAATTCTGCTTGAAATGATACCGAAATTGAGGTCATATCCCACTTCCTTGTCCTTGTCGTCAAACACGCCGTCAAGGTTGAGGTCAAGGTCTGCAGTGATTTTTACTGTCGTACCGGTAAGTGTGCTGAGCTGATTCTCGGTATATTGATTTGTCGCATTCTTCTTATTGGTCATCAGCGCCATCATATAGCATACGACGCTTGAATCGCCGCCGGTATTGGTGGAAAGGTCAACGATAAAATTCTTCAGTCCCTTTTCGGCTGCATAGTCCAGCGACCACTTGAACGGCTCAACAACATCGCTCTCAAAATGGTCGAACACGAAAACAGCGGTATCGTCATCTGCCAGCAGCTCGGCCTTCATGCCCCAGCCCTTTACAGATTTCAGCCTGCCGTCGAAGCTCTTTGCTCTTTCCATGTTGAAATTAAGCTGGGCATCGTCCTGTCCCATTGTCATCATCCACATCTGCATTGGCGCTGCATCATCGTCGTCACCAGCAACAAGGCTGCCGAAAGAAGTTACCAGCGGAGCATCGCTCGGATCGTCCTTGTTAAGCTCGCCCACCATCATAGAGGGCAGGAGGGTATGACCGCCGTCATCGAGATACGGAGAGATCAGCATAAGGCCGTAGTAGAATTCGTCCCAGCTCGGCTTTTTCAGATGCTCCTTGGCGGAGCGGGTGATCTCATTGAATTCATCAAGGGCCTTGTCGAAGCCCTTTTCCTTGATGACCGCAGACATACTGCTTTTAGAGGGCGCACCGTAGATATTATCCATAAGGAAGCACAGCTCGCTGTAGGCGTAATCCGCCATTTCCTGAGTGCGCTCCACCTTCTGCATGGCGCCTTCAAGGTCAATGTAGAAGTCCTCTCCGAAAAGATCGGAAGTGTGGTTGAAGTAGATGCTTCCGTCAAGATATACGGCGGAATTATAGGTGAGAGCGAAAATATCCGACAGAGTGGTGATCGGCATATATGCCTCTCCGTCGTCGGCAAGGAGATCAATGCCGTACTTGGAGAAATCGAGGACGGCAACGCTTTCGGGTATCTCGCCGCCCGTTTTTTCCTTGGCATATTTGCCTCCAAGGTTTTTTGAGGGAACAGAGTTGAATGTAGTGAGCCGTTCGTAATTCTTGACAGTTACAGTATCCTTCTCAGTATCGACGGTCATAGCGCCGTCGTTGCCCGTGATCTCATAAACACCATTGCCCTTATCCACTGCGTCAAAATCAACAGTAAAGATCGAGTCAAGAAAATCCTCAACTTTCAGATAGGGCAGCTCGGAGTTCGCCTTGGTAAACAGACAGTCAAGATCCTTGCTATCGTCCTTGGAATAGAAATAGGCCTTGACCGATTTCTTTTCAAAGCTGTCTTCCTCCTCTGCCGCAAAAGCAGAAAGGCTCAAGGAACTTGTTGCCAGCATAGCAGCTATCAGCGCTGCGGCTGCTTTTTTCATCTTCATATCAGTAGCTCCTTTCAGCATACAGTTTTACAGATCATATCATCATCACAATACAAACTATACGCTATCATTATAACAAACAGGCCGCTCAAAGTCAAGATAAGCAAGAGCATTAAAAGAGATTAATGCTGAAAATCGTTATTGATAAGCAGCTGTCTGAAACTGCCGAAAGGTCTTTTACCTAAATGGTTTCAGCCCTTGTCCAGCCTCTGTCTGTCCACCAGCTCGGCAAAATAGCCGTTCCTGCGGATAAGCTCCTCGTAACTGCCCTCCTCGGCGATACCGCCATTGTCCATAACGAGAATACGGTCACAGTTGCGAATGGTGGAGAGCCTGTGGGCGATAACGATCCGGGTGCAGTGCAGACTGTCCAGCGCCTCCGATACCTGACGCTGCGTCTTGTTGTCGAGAGCGCTTGTGGCTTCGTCAAAAATGAGTATCCTTGGCTTCGGTGCAACAGCTCGTGCGATCATAAGGCGCTGCTTCTGTCCTCCCGATATGCCGCCCTGTCCTTCCGAGATCATAGTATACATACCCATAGGCATCTCTCTGATGTCCTGAGCGATACCGGCAAGCTCGGCTGCTTCCCAGGCATCGTCCATCGAAAGCTTCGGAGCGGAGATAACTATATTTGAATAGATGTCGCCTTGAAACAGCTGCCCGTTCTGTATCACCACGCCTATCTGTTTACGGACTGAGCAGGGGTCAACGCGGTTCAGATCGTACTGATCGTAAAACACAGTTCCCTTCTCCGGCTTTTCAAAGCCCAGCAGCAGCCGCACCAGCGTGGATTTTCCGCATCCCGTGCGCCCGACGATAGCTACATACTCACCTGCCTTTATCTTCAGATCAAGGTCATTCAGGACATAGGGTGAGTTTTTCTCATAGCGGAAGGAGACATGGTTTATCTCGATGCTTCCGCTCAGCCCGGACACCGGCTCCTTATCGGCTGCCGATTCCGGCACGGCTGACAGGATAGGCTCTGCCATTTCAAGTACAGGCTTGATCCCGGCAACGGAGATCGCAATGCCTGCCAAAGCTGAAAATGCTCCCATCACACGTCCGTAGGCAGCACTGAATGCGTAATACTCGCTTTCTCCGACACCTGCTTTTACAGCCAGATAATACAGAGCGATAGTACCTATCAGTGAGATAGCAGTTATCAGCACGCCGTTGAG
>JAFXRI010000023.1 GCA_017526445.1 Ruminococcus sp.
CGCCTCTGCACGTCATCTGCTTGCATATTTTCCGTCATAGCACACAAATTTTCCTTGCCGGGCGAAAAGCGAATTGGTCTTCGCTCGCCCGCCTGCGTCAAATTTATGCACTCTGACGAAAAATCTCAGCTCAACTTTGTTGAGTTTGCGCGTGATCTGACGCACAGGGGTTGTGCGGTATTGCCCATATTTTTTCCTTTTCCCTCTTGACAAAATGCTGTTGGTGTGATACAATAAATATCAGGATGATAGTCAGTCTATCGACACTATATTCAGTCTATCACACAAAGGGGCGTTTGTCAAGTGGAATACAAAAAGTTTTTGGAAAATGCGAAGAACGACCGCATGAATGAGGCGGTGGAGACGGCGGCAAGGCTGCTGCTGGAGACAGACGTGAACGAGCTGAAGATGAACGACATCGCTCTGGCCTGCGACGTCGGGGTGGCTTCGCTGTACAGGTACTTCGGGACGAAATCCTCGCTGGTGATAAAGGCAGGGTGCCTGCTGTGGAAGTCTGTGAGGTCGCTGTTTGACGGTGTGTTCGAGTGCGATTACTACAAAGGGAAGAACGGGCTCGGTCAGCTGAGGGAGCTTATGAAGATCTTCAAGGTGCTGTATCTTTCGCACAAGGATTTTCTGAGATTTCTGGATAGCTTCGATCGCTATATCATCAATGAACAGGTGAGCCCTGAGGATATGGAGGAGTACAGAAAGAGCGTAATGGATTTCTACCCTCTGTTCGAGGAGGCTTACAAAAAGGGTGCGGCTGACGGTTCGCTGAGGAAGGACATTAATTTTCCGACGATGTATCTTTCGGTGACACACTCGCTGATGCAGCTGAGCGAAAAATTCGCCAGAGGAGCAATTTTTGAAGGCGAGCAGGAGCTTGCCGAGCAGGAGATAGACTTTATGATAAATATGGCGACGGACTATATCGGTGCGAAATGACAAGGAGGAATCTTTATGAAAAAGATCACTAACAAGGTCCTGTGGACCTTTGCTGTCGGCCAGCTGGGCTGGTCGATGCTGTCGGGCATAGTTTCCAACTGGCTGGTGTTCTTCTATATGCCGGAGGACAAGGAGATCGAGGCCGGGCAGAGGCTTTTCATCACTCAGGGGACGATATTCCTGGGGCTCACCGTCATCGGTATCATCACGGCCATCGGCAGGCTTTTTGATGCGGTAACAGATCCGTACATAGCCTCCAAGTCGGACCGCAGCCGTCACAAGGACGGCAGGCGCATACCGTTCATGAGGGTGATCGCGGTGCCTTTTGCTGTGATAACCGTGCTGATCTTCGTATCGCCTGTAAGTGAGGTTTCGTGGATAAACAACGGCTTCCTGCTGGTGACGCTGCTGCTGTTCTATCTGTTCATGACGATCTACTGCACGCCTTACAATGCGCTGCTGCCGGAGCTGGGACGGGATCCCAAGGACAGGATCAACGTTTCGACATACATCTCGGTGACTTTCTTTGTGGGAAATGCTGTAAGCTATCTTGTACCGAACATTGCGGGGATATTCCGCGAGTCGATGGGCTATGCGGGCTCATTCCGTCTGACTGTCGGCATACTGGCGGCTGTTGCGGCGGTATGTATGCTGGTGCCGGTATTCGGCATAAAGGAGAAGGATTACGTTGACACGACGCCCTCCGAGACGCCTGCTTTTGCTTCGCTGTCCAAGACATTCAAAAACAAGGAGTTCCGCAAGTTCGTGGCGTCGGATGTATTCTACTGGGTGGCGCTGACCATGTTCCAGACGGGGCTGGCATTCTACATCACCACGCTGATCGGGCTGGAGTCTGACAAGACCTTTATGCTGTTCGCCATAATGACAGGTATGAGCCTGGTATTCTATCTGCCGGTGAACATACTGGCCAAGAAGCTGGGCAAGAAGAAGCTGGTCATCGCGGCATTCGTATTTTTCAGCCTGGTATTCCTCTTTACTGCCTTTGCAGGGAAACTGGGGCTGCCGAAGATGGTCAACGGCATTATGATCGCGGTGCTGGCGTCGGTTCCCATGGCGGTGCTGGGGATACTGCCCCAGGCTATCGTGGCGGACGTTGCGCAGGCTGACAGCATAGAGACCGGCGAGAGCAGAGAGGGTATGTTCTTTGCGGCGAGGACTTTTGCGATGAAGCTCGGTCAGGCGCTGGCGATGGTGCTGTTCACCTCGATCAAGCAGATCGGCGAGGACGGCTTCGGTCTGAGACTTACTGCGGCGGCAGCTGCTGTGCTGTGTCTCGTCGGCGGAGTGATACTCGGACTATACAGGGAGAAGGATGTTACCGATGTTATCGCATCGGATCTTGAAAAGGATAAAGAGTGACAAGTCAAAGACCGCAAATGAAAGGAGCCTGACGCTATGCCATATCAGATATATATGCCCACCGCGCTGATACGCTGCGGGGGAGCAACGGTGAAATTCAGAGACGAATACGACTGCGATCTTTACTCGGCGAAGCTGACGCTTTCGGATGAGAGGATCTCACTGCACATCACGCCCAAGTGTCCCGTGAGCTTTGAGGAGCTTTCCGTTGTCGGCTTCGCGGATGTTACGGAGGATGACAGGGTATTTATGAACGGTTATCAGTCCTGGACCGACAGCCGGGAGATGATGCCGGGGGAGAGGATGCGGGGCATCGAGCAGATACCCGCGCCGGTCATAAGAAAGTATAACTTTGACAAGTACGGAGATTACAATTTTGCACACTACTCCCCGAGAAAGGGCGTGTTCCACGGGTGGACCTATGCTTATGTGCGCTCGGGAGAGGAATACAGGCTGTGCGGCTCGCTGTCGGAGAGGTGCGGGTTCACGAGGATAGTGCTGCTGACAGACAGACAGAGGATAAAGATCTCCCGCGAATGCGAGGGGGCGGAATATTCCGAGCCCTTCTATGCTGTTGACTGCGCGATCCTTAACGGCAGGGAGAAGGAGGTATTTGACCGCTGGGCGGAGATGACGGGTGCATCGGCCTGCGGGGATCCGGGTATCATCCGGGGCTACACAAGCTGGTACCGGCACTACGAGGACATATCGGAGGAGAAGCTGATACACGATCTGGAGGCTATGCTGGAGACGAAGATGCCGGCGGACATCTTCCAGATAGACGACGGTTATCAGACGGCTGTGGGGGACTGGCTCTCGGTGGACGGGAAAAAGTTCCCGGAGGGGATCAGGCCGGTGGCCGACCGCATCCATGCGGAGGGACTGAAGGCGGGACTGTGGCTGGCGCCGTTTGTCTGCGAGAGAAATTCCTCGCTTATGGAGCTGCATCCGGACTGGATCCTTAAAGATGAGGACGGAAAGCCTCTTGCAGCGGGCTGCAACTGGAGCGGGAGCTATGCTCTCGACATATACAACAGCGAAGTGCGGGAGTACCTGAGAGAGGTCTTTGATACTGTTCTGAATGAATGGGGCTTCGATCTGGTCAAGCTGGATTTCCTGTATGCGGCCTGCATACGTCCTTACGGCGGGAGAAGCCGGGGGCAGATAATGTGTGAGGCGATGGACTTCCTGCGGGAGCTCTGCGGAGACAAGCTGATACTTGGCTGCGGAGTACCTCTCGGGGCGGCCTTCGGCAAGGTGGATTACTGCCGCATCGGCTGTGATGTGGGGCTGTCCTGGAACGACAACATCATAATGAGACAGACTCACCGCGAGAGGGTATCCACGAAGAACTCGATGCTCAACACGATATTCCGCAGGCAGCTGAACGGACGGTTCTTCGGCAGTGATCCGGACGTATATCTGCTCAGGGAGGACAGCAACAGGCTGTTCCCCTGTCAGAAGCAGAGCCTGACGGTGATAAACCACCTGTTCGGAAGCGTACTGTTCACCTCGGACGATGTGGGGACCTACAGCGACAGGCAGGAAAGGGTGCTGACTCAGGCGCGGAACCGTGTCGGGGCGGAGACAGAATATGCCGACTACACCGACGGTGTAGTGACGCTGCATCTGAACGTCAGGGGCAGGCCGGGCACCCTCAGACTGGACACCTGTGACGGAAGACTGTTCTGACAGACAAAAGTGATAAATAGCCCTCTCTTATCAGGCGCCGGCCTGGCAGAGAGGGCTTTTTTGTGTAATGTGTATGTTAACGGCTTAATTTTTTGTTCATAATCACGAAGAGAAAAATAACGTTTGCTCTTGCAATTAGTGTCAAAATAGTATATAATTATTCTATCGGCTTGTGTAATATTGTGCATATATTACAACATCGCCGACCTGAAACTTTATTTGCAAGGAGAGAATCGAATTGAAAACCTATGACAGCACACAGATCAAGAACATTGCAGTAGCCGGCCACGGCGGATCGGGTAAGACCTCGCTCGTTGAGGCTCTGCTTTATAAGAGCGGCTCTACTGACAGGCTTGGAAAGATCGCTGACGGCAACACCGTTTCCGATTACGCCTCCGAGGAGATCAAGAGAAGATGCTCGGTATATACTTCACTTATGGCATTTGAGAAGGACGGTCTGAAGATCAATCTGCTGGACACCCCCGGCCTGTTCGACTACGAGGCAGGCATGGTGGAGGGCATCAGCGCTTCGGGCTGCGTTATGATAACTGTATCGGGCAAGTCGGGCGTAAAGGTAGGCACCCACAAGGCTTATGATTATGCTGAGGCTATGGGCAAGCCCAGGATGTTCGTGGTGACCAAGCTCGATGATGACAATGCGAACTTCAACAACGTGCTCACACAGCTGAAGACTGAGTTCGGCCCCACGGTATGCCCTGTTATCGTGCCGGTCATCGCTGACAGAAAGATCGTTTCCTATGTGAACCTGATCGAGATGAAGGCGTACAAGTACGAGAACGGCAATGCTGTTGAGACTGATATGCCCACGGCTGAGGTAGCTGCCAATATGGAATACCGTATCGACGGACTTATCGAGGCTGTTTCCGAGGCAGTTGCGGAGACGGATGAGGAGCTTATGGAGAAGTTCTTCGGCGGAGAGGCTTTCACTCAGAAGGAGCTTATCGACGGTATCCACAAGGGTATGAACGAGGGCAAGATCACTCCCGTAGTGTGCTGCTCGGCTGTCGATCTTTCGGGTATCGATATGCTGCTCAAGGAGATCTCGCTGCTGCTGCCGGCGCCTTCGGACAACGATGTAAAGATGGCTCAGGATGCAAACGGCGAGCCTGTTGAGATCAAGTGCGACAAGAATGCTCCTCTGGCGGCGTTCGTATTCAAGACCGTTGCCGATCCCTTTGTGGGCAAGATGAGCTTCATAAAGGTACACGCAGGTGTTATCAAGACCAACAAGGATGTTGTGAACGCCACCACAGGCACCAACGAGAAGGTAGGCAAGCTGATGACTCTGCTGGGCAAGAAGCAGATCGAGCTTGCTGAGGCAAACTGCGGCGATATAGTTGTTGCCACAAAGATGAACATAAATACCAACGATACTATCTGCGACGCTTCGAGAGTCGTGAAGTTCGACGCTATACAGTTCCCGGTACCAACTTATGCACAGGCTGTACGAGCCAAGGGTTCGGGTGACGAGGCTAAGATCTCGGGCGCTATCGCAAGGCTGCTGGAGGAGGACAAGACTCTGAGATACGAGCAGAATCCCGACACTCTGGAGATGGTGCTCTATACTCTGGGCGGTCTGCATCTGGATTCCGTTGCAGGCAAGCTGCATGACACCTTCGGTGTGGATATAGAGACTTCTGCTCCGAAGATCGCATACAAGGAGACTATCCGCAAGAAGGTAAAGGTACAGGGCAGGCACAAGAAGCAGTCCGGCGGTCACGGACAGTTCGGTGACGTATGGATCGAGTTCGAGCCCTGCATCACTGACGAGCTTATATTCGAGGAGAGGGTATTCGGCGGTGCTGTTCCCAAGAACTTCTTCCCGGCTGTCGAGAAGGGACTTCAGGAGTGCGTGAAGAAAGGCGTGCTGGCTGGTTTCCCGGTAGTAGGTCTGAAGGCTATACTGGTGGACGGCTCTTATCACCCTGTTGATTCCTCTGAAATGGCATTCAAGATCGCTGCATCGCTGGCGTTCAAGGACGGCATACCCAAGGCTGAACCCATGCTGCTGGAGCCTATATCCAATCTAAGTGTTATCGTGCCCGACGAGAACACCGGTGATATGATCGGTGAGCTCAACAAGAGGCGCGGCAGAGTTCTCGGAATGAACCCCTCGGACAAGAAGGGACTTACCGAAGTAGTGGCTGAGGTCCCCGAGGCGGAGATGGCTGATTTCACTATGATCCTCCGTCAGATGACTCAGGGCAGGGGAAGCTATTCCATGGAGCGTGCAAGATACGATCAGCTGCCCGGAAATCTGGTAGCGGCGGTCATAGCCAACAACAGGATCGACTGATTCTGAAACACTATACAGGATATAATTAAGGGAATGATACCCGTGCTGTGCGGGTGTCATTCCTTTAACGGCTTTTTGGGCATTTTTGGTAATAATTGGGACATTGGGATGATCTGACAGATGAAGCTTTTAAACAGTTTGAAGGAAAAGGGCATATCGCTCAGATACACTCATGTGCTGATGATGGTGATCTCCATCGCCATTGCAGGCGTACTGCTGTTCGAGACTGTCAGCACAATGAGGGCGTTCAGGGATCTGAGCAAAGCTGCTGACAATTTTATAAATATGCAGAGCACTGCTGACGAGCTGATGAAAGCCTCGGATTATCTGACTGAGGAGTCGCAGAAATTTGTAGTGACAGGCGAACGCGTGCATATGGACAACTACTTTCACGAGGCCGACGTGACAAGGCGGCGTGAAAACTCCGTTGAGGCGATGAAGGAGATCTCGGGAGAGTCACAGGCAGTCGGCGAGCTGGAGAAGGCTTTGGGTGAGTCGGCGGAGCTTATGGACACCGAATATTATGCGATGAAGCTCATGGCGGAGGCAGCGGGCATAGGTGATCTGCCTGAGGCGCTGGTCAGGACAGAGCTGTCGGCGGAGGACACGGCGCTGAGCTCCGAGCAGAAGATCAAGCTGGCACAGAAAAAGCTGCACGATGTGAACTACTACAACAAGAAAGATGCCATCCGGGCGGATATGGACAGATGCCTTGATCGCATAGAGGCTGAAACGCGGGGGGCAGAAGTCAACTCGGACAGCATGATGCGTTCTCATGTTATCAAGCTGCTGATAATCATAGTTGTGCAGACTGTGGTGATAATCGCAAATCTTCTGCTGACTTCGTACCTCGGCATAAATCCACTGCTGAATGGCGTGCAGGAGATCAAGGAGGAAAGGGAGCTGCCTGTTGTGGGTTCCTACGAGTTCAGATATCTTGCCAAGACCTACAACAAGATGTACGAGACCTTTAAAAAGAGCATTGCCAGTCTGAACTACGATGCATCTCATGACAAGCTGACGGGAGTATATAACCGCAAGGGCTACGATTTCCTGAAAGAGAGCGTTGATCTGAAGACCTCGGCGCTGCTGCTGATAGATGCAGACCATTTCAAGGAGATCAACGATAATCACGGACACACTATTGGAGACTGTGTGCTCAAAAAGGTCGCCAAGACATTATCGCAGGAGTTCCGTTCGGAGGACTACATCTGCCGCATAGGCGGGGACGAGTTCGTGGTGTTCATGCTGCACGTCAACGCTGATCTGAAAAGCCTTATCGAGAACAAGGTACATATGATAAACACTATCCTGTCTGATCCGCAGAGAGATTCTCTGCCGCCGTTATCGGTCAGCGTGGGTGTGGCCTTCGGTGAAAACGAGGAGGACACGGATTCGCTGATAAAGCACGCTGACGAGGCACTTTACATGGTGAAGGAGCGCGGCAGGAAGGGATGCTGTTTTTACTGAGAAAAAGGGGGCTGCCTTGGCAGCCCCCTTATCTATTGTGCGGTATCCGTCTGCGGAAGAGAGGATGCCAGAAGTTTAATGACCTCGCCCATAAGGTCGGATGCTTTCTGAGCTTTTTCAAGCCTGACTGATATATACGGCTTCTCGCCCTCGGCAAAACGGAGGCGGTTGCCGTATTTTTCTATGAGGGCGCTTATCTGGCTGACCTCGGGAGCCTTGGCGAAGAACAATACGTTATCGGTGCGCTGGCTGATCTCGGTCACTCCGAGACGGGAGGCCATATTCCTGATGAGGGCCACATTCACAAGGCCGGTAACGCTGGCGGGGGGATCGCCGTAGCGGTCGATGAGCTCGTCGATGACGTCGCGGCTGTCCTCCTCGGTGACTATGGATGCTATCTTGCGGTAGGCGTCTATACGCTGGGGGAGGCTCTCGATATAGTCCTCGGGGATATAGGCATTGATGGATATATCGACCAGGCAGTCCTCGGGAGAATGGGGGAGCTCCAGCCCCTGCTGTTCGGCTATGGCTTCGTTCAGCAGGCGGAGGTACATATCGTATCCTACGGCCTCCATATGACCGTGCTGGCGGGCGCTGAGCACTGAGCCGGCACCTCTGATCTCCAGGTCACGCATAGCGATATGGAAGCCGGAGCCGAACTGGGTAAACTCCTTGATAGCAGTCAGGCGGCGGGAGGCCACTTCGGAGAGGACCTTGCCGCGGCGGAAGGTGAAGTAGGCGAAGGCACGTCTGCTGGAGCGTCCGACTCTTCCGCGTATCTGGTGGAGCTGTGAGAGCCCCAGCCTGTCGGCGTCCTCGATTATGAGGGTATTGACGTTGGGAACGTCCACGCCGGTCTCGATTATTGTGGTGCAGACGAGAATGTCTATCTCTCTGTCAAGGAGCTGACGCCAGATCTCGGAGAGTTCAGCTTCGGACATCTGTCCGTGGGCGACGCCTATCCTTGCATCGGGGAGAAGCTTTTGCAGCTTGGCGACGGCGTGGGGGATAGTCTCCACGCGGTTATAGAGGTAATAGACCTGGCCGCCCCGCCTGAGCTCCTTGAATATGGCCTGGGCGATGACGCCGTCGTCGTGTTCGATAACATAGGTCTGTATGGGCTGGCGGTCCTGGGGGGGTTCCTCGATGACGGACATATCCCTCATACCTGACAGGGCCATATTAAGTGTTCTCGGTATGGGAGTTGCGGAGAGGGTGAGTATATCCACGCCTTTGAAGGACTCCTTGAACTTTTCTTTATGGGCCACGCCGAAGCGCTGCTCCTCGTCGATTATGGCGAGCCCCAGGTCCTTGAACTCCACGTCCTTCTGCACGAGACGGTGGGTGCCTATGACGAGATCGACGGTGCCGCGTTTGAGACCTTTCAGCACCTCCTGCTGCTGTTTGGGTGTACGGAAGCGGGAGAGCAGCTCCACCTTCACGGGGAAATGCTCAAAGCGCTTGACGGCGGTCTGGTAGTGCTGCCAGGCTAAGACTGTAGTGGGACACATTATAGCGCACTGCTTGGAGTCGAGGACGCATTTGAAGGCGGCGCGCAGCGCCACCTCGGTCTTGCCGAAGCCCACGTCTCCGCAGAGGAGGCGGTCCATAGGGGCGTCCTTCTGCATATCCTCTTTTATCTCGGCGACAGCGCGGAGCTGGTCGTCGGTCTCCTGATAGTCGAAGCGCTGCTCGAAGTCGTTCTGCCAGTCATTATCCTCCGAGAAGGCAAAGCCTTTGGCTTTCTGGCGCTCGGCATAGAGCCTGGTGAGCTCATCGGCCATATCGCGGACGGCCTGTCTGACTTTGGAGCGGGTACGGTTCCACTCCACCTGATTGAGCTTGTTGAGCTTGACTCCGGCATCGTCGCGGGGGCCGATATAGCGGGATACGAGATCGAGCTGAGTGACCGGTACATAGAGTATATCCGTGCCGGCATACTGGATAGAGATATAGTCCTTCTTGACGCCGTTTGTTTCCAGGTTGCGGATGCCTGCGAAGCGGCCGATGCCGTACATTGCGTGTACCACCAGGTCGCCCTTGGCTATATCCGAGAGGGAGCCTATCTCCTCGCCCTTCTTATGCTTATGCTTCTTTTTGGCGGCGGCGGTCATAGCCTTCATCTGGGTTATGGCGGCGCATTTCACATCGGGGAGGTCGAAGCCGCCCGAAAGGCAGCCGGTCCTGAGATAGACCTTGCCGGGGAGGAGGATGCTGCTGTCGGTGAGCAGCTGGGCATCTATGCCGTCGTCGCAGAGGTCCTTGCAGATTATGGGGAGAGTTTTTTCCGAGCCTGCCAGCAGCACGACGGTATATCCCTGCGAAGCGAAGCTGCGGAGCTCCTCCTCAAGGTGGATGATATTGCCGCCCCACACGCCTGTCTGACGGCAGTCGGTATTGATGAGCTTTTTGAGCTTGAAGTCACCGAGCTGGCGCATAAAGGTATCCATAAACACCGGCGAGAGGGACATTGCCGAAGCTGTGACCTGATCGAAGCTGACGGTGCAGCCTTCCAGCTTTTTGAAGAACACTCCGTCCTCCAGGAGCAGCTTTATATCCTCTCTCAGCTGGGAGGTGACGGCTTTGGCGCGTTCGAGGCAGTTCTGATACTCGCTTATGATACAAAGGCTGTCAGCGGAGGAGAAGTAGTCGAAGAGGGTATAGCTTTTGTCATAGGCGAGGGTATAATACTTATCAAGGTTTGTGAGAGTGATGCCTGCCCGGACACATTCGATGTCCCGGGAGATATGCAGGCGTATCTTATCGGTGAGCCGACCTCTGACAGAGGCGGAGAGGGTCTCGAGTTTTGAGATAAGGTCCTCGCTGCCGGGGAAGATTATCTCGAGGGCAGGGAAGACGGTGATGCTGTCTATCGCATCGGTGCGGCGCTGGCTCTCGGTATCGAAGTAGGACACGGTATCTATCTCGTCACCCCACAGCTCCATCCTCACGGGGCGGGAGTCGGACACGGGGAAGATATCAACGATGGAGCCCCTGACTGCGAACTGGGCCTGCCCCTCCACCTGCTCGGTGCGGGTATATCCGGCGGCGGTGAGCCGGGCGGTGAGGTCGGAAAGGTCGATCTCGCTGCCCTGAGAGAGGGTGAAGGAATACTCCTTTAGTTTTTCGGGAGGGATAGTTGCCTGCATAGCGGCCTCAGCGGAGGCGGCTATCACTCTGCACCGGCCCTCGGTCAACCTGGAGAGGGCTTCGAGCCTGGCGTGCTCATACTCCCGGGAGATGCCTTCCATATAGGCGAAGTTTAAGTCCTTGGCGGGGAACACGCAGGCGGTCCCGGGGCCTGCAAGCTCGTTGATATCGGAGACCAGTCTTGTGCAGGCGGCCTCGTCGTCACAGAGGATTATGATCTTTCGTTTGGAGGCCATATCCGCGCAGAGCAGGGCTTTATGTATATTGGAAACGCCTGTGACGGCGCAGGGGGTATATCCTCCCTCAAGGGTACGTTCGAGCTCTCTGTAAAATGGCAGGGAGCGGCACATTGCTGAAAAAATATTCATAATAACACCTATCGTTTTTCGCAGTCCCCGCGAGACGTATCGGCGGGGACGGCGGTCAGTTGAACTTGTTCATAGCCTCGGCGGTCTTTCCCTGCACGATCAGCTCGGCGGCGGGAAGAACGTTATCGAACACGGCGGACAGCTTCTTTTTATCCTCGTCGGAGAATTTGCTGAGCACCCATTCTGCCAGGTCATAATCGGGGTGAGGTTTTTTGCCCACGCCTATCTTTATGCGGGGAAAGTCCTCGCTGTCACAGCATTCGATGATGCTTTTCAGGCCATTGTGTCCTCCGGCGGAGCCCTTGCGCCTTATGCGCATCACTCCCGGTTCGAGGGATATGTCATCGAAGATGACGAGGACGTTCTCAATGGGTATCTTGTAGAAATTCATCGCCTGGGAGACTGCTTCGCCGCTCAGATTCATATAGGTCTCGGGCTTCATCAGCAGGCACTGCTTCCCGCCGACGGATGCGACAGCGGTCTTTGCCTTGAACTTGTAGGTATTCACCGATACGCCGAGCTTTTCCTCGATAGCGCTCATTGCCATAAAGCCGGCGTTATGCCGCGTGCGCTCGTAGTCGATGCCGGGGTTGCCCAGCCCGACGATGATGAACTCGGGCTTGCCGCCCTGCGGAGCATCCTTTTTGGAAATGCGGTCAAATACGTCCCATATGCTCATAAG
This sequence comes from Ruminococcus sp., assembly GCA_017526445.1. GTDB lineage: Bacteria > Bacillota > Clostridia > Oscillospirales > Ruminococcaceae > FB2012. The sequence continues at coordinate 12,008 of JAFXRI010000023.1, forward strand.
TATTCTCCTCTTTTTGCGCGGCGGGGATCTGCCCTGCGCGGTTTTATTTCAACGCACAAATGCCCCGTCTTTTGAAAAGACGGGGTGTTTTGTTTTTGGGTTCGGTTTTATTATAGCATATTTTGGGCGGGTTGTCAAATAGAACTGTTAGCTTTGATCTGTTTTTTTATAATAATCAATATAACAATAATGATAAAAATGCTCTTCGTCATAAAAATAACAAAATGCAATCGTATAATTGTCAACCAAAACTGCGATGTCTTTTCTTTCACTTCTATCAATTGTACCATTTTGCTTTTTTATGCTTATTACTTCAAATTTGTTTATATCTATTGAGCCAAGTGAATTTACATATTTAGGGAAATACTCTTTTATGGTTTTGATTTGCGCTTCGGGAACAAGAGAATTCACGATAAATGAGTCTTCGCCGGATACCTTTAAAAAGCCATTAAAGTCGTTCTGATTAATGCAGTATAGCATAGACTTGACCAATTTTATTATTTCCTCATTTGATAATGTATTATTGAAAGAAGAAGGAATATATATCCCGTCTGTATAATACAAATAATCTTTTTCATCTGTGGATTCTCCAGAAAGGTCGCTTGTGGAACTCGTTTCATATACAGATGAATCCAAAAATGATGATTGCCAGTTCATGCTTATTGATACATCATGGTTTTCATTTTCGCTTTTTGAATCTGTGCATCCAGTGAAATAAACAAAGATGATTAGACACAGCAGTGGTGGTATGTTTCTCATTTTTCTATAAAACCCTCTCTACATAGCTCGCAGATTTAATTCTGCTTACGAAGCTTTTTTGAAATACAGTAATCTTTTTTTACGCTGATAATAAAGTACAAGTTTTTCATCTGATACTTCTCTGATTTCATATTTGTATTTTGTTTCTTGACCGTCCTGTGTTAATGTAATGACATTGTCAGAAACGGAGTATTCAAAGTTTTCTACTTTCCCGTTAGCAATTTGTTTTAATGATTCAGAATCAATAAACTCCATTTCCAATGATTCGCCAACGTCAGAAGCATTATACCGTTCGCCGTTTTTTTCAGCCGCATAACAATTCCATTCACCTATTAATTTTGATTCATTACCACAGCTTGCTAAAATGCAAATGCAAACAAGTAAAACAGACAGAAACACACACCTTTTTTTCATATAATCACTCCTTTATTTGGTGTTATTAAGACCGTATGGTCTTAATAATATAAGTATAGCACAAAATGATAGTATAGTCAATAGTACCAATAGGTACTAAAAGTAGAACTGTGATTTTGTACAAAATAAGGAGGACTTATTTATGTATTTTCAAAGGTTAAGGGACCTGAGAGAGGACAGAGACCTGAATCAGACTGAGGTAGCTAAACTTCTCTTTACAAGTCAAACTGTTTATTCAAGATACGAAAGGGGCTCGCGCACTATCCCGGTGGAGCATCTGATCATCCTTGCCGTTTTTTACGGTGTTTCAACGGATTATATACTGGGGCGGACGAACAAAAAGGATCCTTATCCCGATTGACTTTCGGCGCTTATTGTGTTATAATTGTAAAAACAAATAACTATGCGGAGGAACAAATATGAAAAACAACGTTATCATCCTTGCCGGAGGACAGGGCAAGAGAATGAAGTCCGACGGCCCTAAGGTGCTGTGTCAGGTACAGGGCAGGGCTATGCTGGACTGGGTCATCACCGCCTGCGAGAATGCAGGGATAGAGGATATCTGTGTAGTTAAGGGCCACAAGGCTGAAATGATAGATGATTTCCTTGCCGGAAGAAACAGCCGTGCGGAAATAAAGACTGTGCTCCAGTCTGAGCGTCTCGGCACAGGTCACGCGGTACAGATGGCAAAGGACTTCCTTGAAGCACACAGGGGAGGAAACACTCTGATACTCTGCGGTGATGCGCCGTTCATCGATCCCCCGACCATAAAGGGAGCGCTTGACCTGCACATAGGCGAGGGAAATTCGGTGACAGTAGTTACATCCGAGAAAGAGGATCCCACGGGCTACGGGCGTATCATCCGCACTGCTGACGGTATCTCGGGCATCGTGGAGCAGAAGGACTGTACTCCCGAACAGGCTGAGATCAGGGAGATCAACTCCGGCTGTTACTGGTACAACACCTCCGATCTGCTCGATGTGCTGTTCGAGCTGACTCCGAACAATGCTCAGGGGGAGTATTATCTCACCGACTGTCTGGGACTGCTCATCGGCAAGGGCAAGCGGGCTAATGCCTACACCTCGGCGAACCCGAACGTGTCTCTCGGCGCCAACGATCCCGCGGGGCTGGCATATTTAAACGAACTGGCAGAACAGATGAAGTGATCCCGAATGATCGGTACGAAGAACAGCGGCCTGCAATGACGGGATCGCTGTAAAAACTGCGCAGCTGTGCAGTGAAAAGGCGGTGAGGGCGAATGGAACTCATGAAAGAGGATTATCTGATACTTCCCGATGAGGAACTGAAGGAACAGTACAGGCATGACAGGCATATGCTGTGGCTGATAAGCCTGCCGCTGCTCGTTTTGATGTACCTCGTCTTTATCATCCTGCCCGATACGGTGACCGGCGGCAGCAATGAGGGCATAGCGTGGATATCTGTTGTGGCGTGCTTTGTGGAGTATTCCTTTGTTCTGTCGGACAATCCGGGGATACAGAAGAAGCTGGTGATAAGTCTGGTCGCTTTTCAGCTGATGCTGTGCGCAGCGGGATTCTTCATTAACGGTCCTGCACAGGCAGGACTGCAGCTGTTCTATCTTCTGTCGGCCACGGCGGCGAACCTTGTGGCACGGAGGTATATCAAGGACATCGCCGTACTTAAAGAGCATCCACGCTATCCATTTGACAACTGGCGGAGAGAAGATTCCTACAGTTACGCGCTGAAGAGCGATGGGACCTACGAGGACAAGGCTGTACGGATGATCGAGGGGACCCTCAACCGGGGAAAGGTGCTTTCCGTGGGGGGAGAGGATTATTTTGAAGGTGACAAGAAGACCTATGAGAAGCCTGCGCCTGAGTCTGAGCCGGGGCAGCATTTCCAGCAGAGGGAGCAGATATGGAGACCCCACAACAAGGACGATACAGGCTATACTATGGACAATCTGAAGAATATGTATTTCGGAAGTCCCGAGAAGGGGGAGCTGGACAGCAGGGAGCTGGAAAAGCTGCTCTGGGCGGAGACTGCTCCGAAAAAGCCGCCCGAGCCGCCGGAGGAGGATTTCTTACAGCAGTCGCCGGTGATATGGCGCACCAACAAGGACGGCACCGTGACGATGGAGCGAAGATCTCCCGGTTCGCTGCCGGCAGGAGAGTTCGACAGCAGGAGCGTACTGCCGTGAGAAGGAGCCTGAGCCGCGGCTGAACACAGCCGCTGCAGGAGCGGACTTCGTTATCTGCCGGACATTGTGCATTGTGCATTGTGAACCCTGCGCTGCAAAAGCTAAGTTTGTGAAATATTTTCGCCGCTGTCAGGCAGAAAATGCTTGACAGCGGCGTCTTTTCGTGATATAATTTATCTTATGCTGACGTATTGTGCGCAGCTGTATATTATTAATGAAAGGAGAGAGAATATGCCGACCTTTAACCAGTTAGTCAGAAAGGGAAGAGACGTTCTTGAGACCAAGTCCACCGCTCCTGCACTTCAGAAGGGCTACAATGCCAAGAAGAAGACAGCCATCGATCAGAGCTGCCCGCAGAAGAGAGGCGTTTGCACTGCTGTAAGAACAGCTACTCCCAAGAAGCCGAACTCTGCTATGAGAAAGATCGCAAGAGTCAAGCTGACAAACGGTACTGAGGTAACAGCTTATATCCCGGGTATCGGCCACAATCTGCAGGAGCACTCTGTTGTTCTTATCAGAGGCGGACGTGTAAAGGACCTCCCCGGTGTGCGTTACCACATCATCAGAGGTACTCTGGACGCTCAGGGTGTTGCCAAGAGAATGCAGGCAAGATCCAAGTACGGTGCAAAGAGACCTAAGGCAGGAAAGTAAGCCTGCAAAAGTTTAAAGGAAATACTCATTGTCGCTAAAACTGCGAAGACCACAGTTTTATGCAGAGAATTATCATATATGCCTCTGCATTGGAACTGACGGGGCCACAGACTCAGGGCTGTGGAGCGAGTACCTGTGAATTCATTTATTTGTGAAGGAGGGAATTAAAGTGCCAAGAAGAGGTAAAGTTGCTAAGAGAGACGTACTTCTTGATCCTGTTTACAATTCTAAGCTGGTCACCAGACTTGTCAACAACATCATGCTTGACGGCAAGAAGGGTGTAGCTCAGAAGATCGTTTACGGTGCGTTTGAGATCGTTGAGGAGAAGACAGGCCGTCCCGCACTTGAGGTTTTCGAGGAGGCTATGAACAACATCATGCCCGAGCTCGAGGTAAAGGCTCGCCGTGTCGGCGGTGCTACCTATCAGGTGCCTATGGAGGTCAGACCTGACAGACGTCAGACTCTCGGTCTGAGGTGGATAACCAAGTATTCTCGTGACAGGAACGAGGCTACTATGAAGGAAAGACTTGCTGCTGAGATCCTTGATGCTATCAACGGTCTGGGCGGTTCGTGCAAGAAGCGCGACGAAACTCATAAGATGGCTGAGGCTAACAAGGCTTTCGCACACTACAGATGGTAATATAAACAGGAGGACAATATGGCAAGAGAATGTAAGCTGCAGGATTACCGCAATATCGGTATCATGGCACACATCGACGCCGGTAAGACTACTACCACAGAACGTATCCTGTTTTATACCGGTGTTAACTACAAGATCGGTGAAACTCATGACGGTGCTTCCACGATGGACTGGATGGCTCAGGAGAAGGAGAGAGGTATCACTATCACTTCCGCTGCCACCACCTGCTACTGGAAGAACCACAGGCTCAATATCATCGACACCCCGGGCCACGTTGACTTTACTGTCGAGGTAGAGCGTTCGCTCAGAGTTCTTGACGGTTCCGTTACCGTACTTTGCGCTAAGGGCGGTGTTGAGCCCCAGACAGAGACCGTCTGGAGACAGGCCGACAACTATAAGGTACCCAGAATGGTATATGTCAACAAGATGGACATTATGGGTGCTGATTTCTACAACGTAATGAATATGCTTCATGAGAGACTCCAGTGCAATGCGGTGGCTATCCAGCTGCCTATCGGCTCGGAGGACGATTTCAAGGGCCTTATCGACCTGCTTGAGATGAAGGCATATATTTACACAAACGACCTCGGTACTGATATCAAGGTAGAGGATATCCCTGCTGATATGCAGGAGAAGGCTGAGGAGTACCGCTCGATCCTGCTGGATGCTGCTGCAGAGCAGGACGAGGAAGTAATGATGAAGTACCTCGACGGCGAGGAGCTCACGATCGACGAGATCAAGGCCTGCATCAGAAAGGGAACTATCGCAAACACGATGGTGCCTGTATGCTGCGGAACATCCTACAGAAACAAGGGCGTTCAGAAGCTGCTTGATGCTATCGTTGATTATATGCCCTCACCTATCGACGTTCCTCATATCAAGGGTATCAACCCCGACAACGGTGAGGAGTGCGAGAGGATCTCGGGCGACGATCAGCCTTTTGCTGCTCTCGCATTCAAGATCGCTACCGATCCCTTCGTTGGAAAGCTCTGCTATTTCAGAGTATATTCGGGCGTTCTTACCGCCGGCTCGACCGTTTACAACTCCACTAAGGACAAGGACGAGCGTATCGGACGTATCGTACAGATGCACTCCAATGCAAGAAAGGACATCGACACCATCTATGCAGGAGACATCGGTGCTGCTATCGGTCTGAAGAATACTACCACGGGTGATACTCTCTGCGATGAGAAGAACCCCGTTATACTCGAGTCTATGGAGTTCCCGGAGCCTGTTATCCAGCTGGCTATCGAGCCCAAGACCAAGGCAGGTCAGGAGAAGATGGGCATTGCTCTCTCCAAGCTTGCTGAAGAGGACCCGACCTTCAGGACCTATACCGATGAGGAGACAGGTCAGACCATCATCGCCGGAATGGGCGAGCTGCACCTGGAGATCATCGTGGACAGACTGCTCAGAGAGTTCAAGGTAGAAGCAAATGTCGGCGCTCCCCAGGTTTCCTACAAGGAGACTATCAGAGAGAAAGCCAATATGGACTACAAG
>JAFXRI010000024.1 GCA_017526445.1 Ruminococcus sp.
GATTGCCTAAATTCGACGCAGGCTTGCAAGCGAAGTTCACTTCGCTTTACGCAACGTCAAGGAGAATTTGGGTAATATGACGGAAAGCTGGCAAGCAGATGACGTGCAGAGGCGTTAGCCGTGGGTTGTGCGGTGTTGCCTATATGAATATCCTTTTCTGTTTACCGGATACGATTCTTCCCGCAGTTGATGCGGATATGTTCATCGTCAACTGTCCATTGATCCGATATGCTCTGATCCGTCAAAACAAAAGGATACTCAGAAAAACATTTCACTGTAGGAGAGAACATTATGCAAGCGATAGTAATAGCCGTGTCAATAGTCTGCATCCTGGTCATTGCCTGGGGACTCAACCGTGTCAACCACGTGGTCTTCATCAAAATCAGGAAAAAATATAACGGCCTTCAGTTCCGCTTTCTTGAGAGGTTCACCACCGTCGTCATAATAGTAATGGCAGTGATCTTCTGCTTCGCCGTCTTCGGCGGAATGGATAAGGTCTGGTCAACACTTCTCGGAGGAACAGCTATCTTCACCGGCGTCGTGGCCTTTGTTGCCCAGGACGTCATAAAGGATATCCTCGCCGGACTGATGATAAGCATATATAAGCCCTTTGAGATCGGCAACCGGATCGAGCTGGAAAACGGCATCTGCGGCATAATCAAGGACATCACGATGCGCCACGTCGTTATGCTCACCATTGATACCCAGATGATAATCATTCCCAACAGCAGGCTCAATTCAATGGTGCTGAAAAATTACAGCTACCACAGCGCACTGCGCTCCGCCATATTCAATTTCCGCGTCGCCTACGGCACCGATTTGGAGAAAGCAATGAACATCATCCGTATCGCCGTTATCGAGTCGGAACTCAGCGTTCCCCAGGAACGTCCCGACGGCAGCAAGGGCTACCCCTCCGTCTATTTTATGGCCTATGAGGACAGCAGTCTCCAGCTGACAACAACTGTTTACTACAAGGCCGGCACCCCATCGGAAAAGCTTATCTCCGATATCAACCTCCGTGTTGACCAGGCCCTCAGAAGCAACGGCATCGAGATACCCTATAATTACCTGAACGTTATGTTCCCCGACAAGGCGGGAGAACATAAAGCCTTCATAAATAAACAGTGACATACGGACGCTTTGCAGCTTTGCTGCGGGGCGAAACTGTGCAAAAACGGTACCTCCCCTGCAGGGAAGGTGCCGTTTTGCATCAGTAAGTGTATTTTACTTTACAAGCGCGTCAGCAAGCTCTGCCAGCTTAGCCTCGCTCTCGGGAGTAAGCGCCGATCTTATCGTCACCACAGGCTCAACAAGAGTTACGTTCTTCAGTCCTTCGATATATCCCTTGATGACTCTTCCCGCCGAGGGCGCCCAGCTGCCGTTCTCAACAACAGCTATCTTGCGGTTCTGATAGGCCTTGGCTTTCAGATGACACAGGAAGTCTTCCATTATCGGGAAAACTCCGCCGTCATAGGATGCCGACATTATTACCAGTCTGTCATACTTGAATGCATCCTCGATCCCCTCTGCCAGATCGTCTCTCGTCAGGTCGGAAAGCGATACCTTTTCCGCGCCCTTTGCTTCCAGCATCTCCTTCAGCTTCTCCGCAGCCTTCAGAGTGTTGCCGTGTATGGAAGCGCAGGCGATGAATATGCCCGTCACCTCCGGCTCATATTTGCTCCAGGTGTCGTAAAGGCCTACATAGTATCCTAAGTTCTCCTTGAGCAAAGGTCCGTGTGTCGGCAGTATCATAGCTATATCCAGCCCGGCTGCCTTTTTAAGCAGAGCCTGTACCTGTGCGCCGTACTTTCCGCAGATGTTGAAGTAGTAACGTCTTGCCTCGCAGGCCCAGTCCTCGTCTGTATCAAGAGTTCCGAATTTTCCGAAAGCATCTGCCGAGAAAAGTATCTTCTCGCTGGATTCGTAGCTGACCATTACCTCGGGCCAGTGTACCATCGGAGCCATATAGAAGGTCAGCCTGTGACTGCCCAGTTCAAGGACGTCACCCTCCTTGACGGTCATCCTCTCACCGCCAAGCCCTGCAAAGAACTGATCCACAAACTGGAAGGTCTTGGCATTGCCAACAAGCACAGTCTCCGGATACTTTTCAAGCAGTGCTGCTATGGATCCGGAGTGATCAGGCTCAACATGATCCATTATAAGATAGTCAGGCTTTCTCCCCGCAAGAGCTCCCTCCAGGTTAGCGAGCCACTCCCCTGTTACTCTGTGATCAGCGGTATCTATCACAGCGATCTTATCATCGAGTATGACATAGGAGTTGTAAGCCATACCGTTGGGAACGATGTACTGGCTCTCGAACAGATCAAGATCCTTGTCGTCAACGCCGATATAAACAACGTTCTCGGAAATAGTTATGTCTCTCATTAGCAAAACCTCCAGTTCAATAATATATTCATATTATATCATATTTCCGATAATAAATCAATAGCTTTTGGACAAGTTTTTCGATCATACCCATATCCGCAGCCTTTGCGGAGGCAGAATCAGTATATACTGTCCTCCCTGCTGTTGTGATAATAAAATAATTTTGCAATTTGTATCTCCCGCTCTTGCATTTTGAAAATAAATGTGCTACAATGGTAAATAGTGTATTGTCAATTATACAATATCGCCCCCGGCACAGTTATTGCCCGGGAAAAGACCTGATTGGAGTGTTTTTAAAGTGAGGACCTTTGCAAAATCCACAAAACTTGACCATGTATGCTATGATATCAGAGGACCTGTCATGGATGCAGCCGATGCAATGATAGCAAACGGCGAGAAGATACTGAAGCTCAATATAGGAAATCCTGCACCCTTCGGTTTCCGCACCCCCGACGCTGTCCTTGACGCTATGAATAAAAACCTCATCAATGCCGAGGGATATTCCGACTCAAAGGGTATCACCGAAGCAAGAGAAGCTATCATAAAGTATCACGCCTCAAAGGGCATCGAGGGCGTGGGCATCAACGATATTTATACCGGCAACGGCGTCTCTGAGCTTATCGTTATGGTAATGCAGGGACTTCTCAATAACGGCGACGAAGTTCTCGTCCCTGCCCCCGACTATCCTCTCTGGACAGCTGCCGTGACCCTCTCCGGCGGAAATGCAGTACATTATATCTGTGACGAGCGCAGTGACTGGAATCCTGATATAGAGGATATGCGCAGAAAGATCAGCAGCAAGACCAAGGCTATCGTACTCATCAACCCCAATAATCCCACCGGCGCAGTTTATTCCAAAGAGATACTTATGCAGATCGCAGACCTGGCCAGAGAGAACGAGCTTATCATATTCTCCGACGAGATCTATGACCGTCTGCTTATGGACGGCACAGAGCATACATCTATCGCATCACTCTGCCCCGACCTTTTCTGTATCACCTTCAACGGCCTTTCCAAATCACATATGGTCGCAGGCTACCGCTGCGGGTGGATGGTGCTCAGCGGCGACAAGAGCAAGGTCAAAGGCTATATCGAGGGTCTGAATATGCTCTCGTCTATGAGACTCTGCTCCAACGTCCAGGCTCAGTATATCATCAAGCCAGCCCTGGAGATACCCCACAGCGCCGATCCTATGCTCCGTCCCGGAGGAAGAGTATGGGAGCAGCGTGAGCATATCTGGAAGGCTATGAACTCTATCCCCGGGCTGTCAGCAGTCAAGCCAAAGGCCGCATTCTATATCTTCCCGAAGATCGATCCCGCAAAGTTCAATATCCGCAACGACGAGCAGTTCGTCCTCGATCTGCTCAGGGATAAGAAGATACTTCTCGTCCACGGCGGCGGCTTCCATTGGGAACAGCCCGACCACTTCCGTATAGTGTATCTCCCCTGCATCGAAACTCTCAGAGAGGCCACCGAGAAAATGGCAGATTTCCTCACATATTATAAACAGAAGTAAGGAGAACGCCATGAAAAAGCTTATCAGACTCATCGCCCTCACAGCCGCCGCAGTCCTCTGCACAGCTGCTATGGTTTCATGCCAGCACAGGCTCGACAGCGCCAATGACAGTACAGCCGAGGATCTTGTACCGGACGGCATGACCACCACAACAACTGCCGCCGAGGATACTGCCGATGAGGGATTTATCGGTACCGCCGAAAGCAGGATCGAGGTCGATCCATCCAGGCTCAGCAAGTCGCAGAGCTTTGTCATATCCCTGTATACCGAATATGCCCCCGAGACCTGCGCCCAGTTCAAGGGCCTTGTGGAATCAGGCTACTACGACGGGCTCATCTTCCACAGAGTATATAAAGGCTTTATGGCACAGGGCGGCGACGGCTCCTACTACGGCAGAACAGTAAATAAAACAATTAAAGGTGAGTTTTCCGAAAACGGGATAGAGAATACCCTCTCACATACCCGCGGCATAGTTTCAATGGCAAGATCCACAAGCTATGACAGCGCCACCAGCCAGTTCTTCATAGTCTATGACGACTCGGCTCAGCAGAAGCTCGACGGCAAATATGCAGCCTTCGGCAAAGTCATCGAGGGAATGGATGTAGTTGACAGCTTCCTGAACGTCCCTATGACAGATAACGGCCAGGATAAGATCGCCACCTTCCCCTCTCAGCCAATAACTATTCTGAAAGCTGAGCTCGACGGGACCGACAGCGAGGGACATACGCTCTGCCGCTTCTATATGCAGGTCGGCAGCTGACTCCGCGCAGTACCTGACGGTCCGCCTCCGGGAGTATTAGGATACTGTCTTTTCCCCGCAGGCAGCCGTTCCTATCATAAAACAAAAAATCGTGATACCGCACAAAATGTCTTTACCCTTAACTGTGCTGTATCACGTTTTTATTTTTGCAATTACGCGCGGCTGTGCGCGTCGGGGCATTACCCCGGAACCTGAAGCTGTTCAGCCCTCCGCCAGCTTTTTCACAAGCTCCTCGTCAGGAGTGACGTATAACGTCTTGTTCGAGTAGAATATCACCATACCGGGCTTCGCGCCGGCAGGCTTCTTCACGTTCTTTATCAGCGTATAATCCACCGGGACCTGCGACGATGACCTTCCCTTGGAGTGATAAGCCGCAATAACAGCAGCCTCGGTTATCGTTCGCTCGGGCGGCTGTTCTCCGTGACAGGATATGACCGTGTGCGAGCCTGTAATGTCCTTCGTGTGCAGCCAGATGTCCAGCTTTTCCGAATCCTTGCAGGTAAGGCGGTCGTTCTGCTTGTTGTTGCGCCCGACTCTTATCTCATAACCGTCTGATGAGATAAACTTCAGCGGAGGACGGTTCTTCATAAGCTTCTGCTTCGATTCGCTCCGCTTGACATATCCCTGCTCGGAAAGCTCCTCCCTCAGTTCGGCTATGTCAGTCTCCCCCGCTGCACGGGTGAGCGCATCAAATACCGAGTCTATATAGGCAAGCTCCTCCTCACCCTGCTTTATTAGCTCTCTCAGCTTCTTCTCAGCAGTGACGGCCTTGCGGTACTCCTTGTAGTAGCGCTGTGCATTCTGCGTAGGAGTCAGCCTTCTCTCAAGAGGTATATGCACCGTAGGGCTACCTTCCTCGTAAAAATCCTCCACATCAGCCGATGCATCCCCCTTCTGCAAGCGGTAGAGGTTGGACATTATAAGGTCGCCGTACTTTTTCAGCTTATCCCTGTCAGCGCACTCTTTAAGCTCCAGCTGCTGATTGGCAGTTCTTCGTGAGATACGCTCCGAGGTGTTGACCAGGAGCCTGAACAGATCCTGAGCTTTCTGCTTCATACGCGCAGTCCTGTCACGCTCCGAATAGAATCTGTCCAGAGTCTCGCAGGCAGAAGCCGCCTGTGAGGTCACCATAAGATTTTCGTACTGTCTTATCTCTGTGAAGCAAAAGTCCTTGAACTGTCCGTCCGGAGTGCGCAGGATAGTGTACCTGTTACTGCCCTCTGACAGCTCCGCCGCAGTCTTTTTAAGATAAAAAGCCAGCCTGTCTAACTCGTCCGCCGTCATTTCCGGAACAGTCAGCTCCCGTCCCCTGCCGGCATAGAACTCCGCCTCTCTCGCAAACACCGGCGAGATGCCCTCCATAACGCTCATAAGCGCCTTGGGCAGCTTCATATTTCCGGCGCCCCGCACTGCAGCGGCTATCTCCGAAGCCTCGTCAGAGATCAGCGACAGCCTTGGCTCCTTGGGCGGGAGAGTGTACTCCATCCCCGGCAGCACCGGTCTTACCTGGGACATATCCTGTCCCACGCGTTTTATACTGTCGATTATCCTGCCATCGCTGTTTATCAGGATAAGATTTGAGTGCCTGCCCATTATCTCGATAGCCAGCGTCAGCCGGCAGATGTCTCCCATTTCGTTTGAGGAGTCAAAGTCGAAATAGAGTATCCTTTCAAGGCCGTCCTGCCTTATCCCCATTAGCTTGCCGCCTGACAGCTGTTTCCTCATAAGCATACAGAACATAGGCGGGACCTTGGGATTTTCTATATCCGTTCTTGTGGCGTGTACTCTTGCGGTCCCTGCCCCGGTGTTGAAAAGCAGCCTGTACGCTCCGTCACGGGTGCGCAGGGATACAAGCAGTTCCTCCCTTGAGGGCTGATGTATCTTATCCACTCTGCCGCCGATAAGCGGCTCCAGTTCCCTTTTCACAAGATTCAAAAACACTCCGTCAAGAGCCATATGAGTTCACCTTCCCTCAGGGCAAAAGCCCCATGATTTGTCAGCAGCCCCGAACTGTCAGAACTGATAGCTGAGTATATCCCTCTCGGAGGGAGCTACTTCAAAATGCACCCCGGGGAACTTCTCCGAAAGCACGTTGCGCATATACTCGCAGAAGATCTCCTCCGTGTGGTAATGCCCGGCATCTATGACCATCACGCCGGCATTGTAAGCGTCGATGAACACATTGTGCTTAACATCGCCGGTGATAAGGCAGTCAACGTTCTTGGCGATCACGTCTGGAAGTAAGCTTCCTCCGCTGCCGGAGCACACCGCTGTACGGTTGATCTCTCCGCCCATATTGTTATATCTTACGCAGGTGGTGCCGAGGGCTGCCTGTATGCGTGTGACAAGCCTTTCCGGTGTCATATTGGCACACTCGCATATATACCCTGTCGGAACGCCGTTCTCGACCTTCAGCGGTTCAGTAGGTATGAGCTGCAGCTTATCACAGAGGATATCGTTCATCTTAGCGCTGTCAAAGCTGGTGTGAGCACTTATTACGCTGATACCGTCAAAAGCCAGCCTTCCGGCCACAGATCTGAAATCGATCTGTCTGATCGGATCGAATATCACAGGATGATGCGTGATGATGAGCTGAGCGCCGATCTGTTCCGCATCGCGGACAACATCGCTGGTGGCATCAAGCGCGATAAGCGCCGACTTGACTTCGTCGTCTCCCCAGCCGATATTGAGCCCGCTGTTGTCGTAGCTCTCCTGATCCTTGAAAGGCGCGATCTTGTCAATGTAATCGTAGATGTCTTTTACTGTCGTCATTTGCTTCACCTCATATATTTATTATCAGACTATCCCTTTGTCCTTCCGCAGGCCGGATGTCTGTTCATCAGCGCTGAGTCTGCCGGGAAAAGGCCATTCCCGGATAAGACCACACCCTGAAAGCAGTTCTCCCGTACATAGAAAGCCGCAGGGATAGCTGTATCATACTTTTCGCCTGGTGCCCATAAGGAAGCGGAGCGGCGGTATCCTTATGCATATCTCGCAGGAAACGAACGCTGCTGCATATGCAGGAACTATGGGAGCAAAAAACATTATCGCCGTACCGCAGCCCGAATACGTCCCGAGAAGATACTGGAACAGGACTATCCACACATAGTGCAGGATATAAAACATAAAAGATCTTTGGGACATATACCTTGTAAAACTGTTGGACATATTGAAGCGTTCCCCGGCGGTACTGATCAGTCCCAGAACCGTGAACCATTCTGTTCCCCACCTTGCGGCGGTGTTGAGCGTTCTGACTGCTGCGCTCTGATCCGCCCAAAGGAACAGGTATGTATCCAGTACACCTGCCGCCAGACCGATGCCCAGCAGCAGCCATCTGCATTTTGAGAGCTTCTCGGTGACTCTGTCATCCGAAAGCAGGTAATAGCCTGCCATAAACATATACAGGTATTCTGCTATACTCTTGCCGCCGATCTGAAGCACCTCGTGCAGGGGCAGCAGCGGAAGCCCGAGAAGGATCATCCCCCAGACCGGGATCCTGCTCACATCGAAGCGTTTCCCACAGCGGATACCGATCCGCCGTATCACAATAAAGATCACCGAGATAACGAACAGGAACAGCAGGAACCAGAAATGTCCCACGGAAAAACCTCCGTCCCCGCCGGTAAGGTCTGTGAACTTCGTAAAGAACACCTTATAATGCGACAGCAGCGAGCCAGTATATCCGCAGTTGAAGCGGTCGGCCAGCCAGCTCATCACAGGCATAACGGTAACTGTGCCGAAGACGAAGGGTATCAGCAGTCTCCTGACTCTTTCGGCGAGGTACTGCCGCTCGGTCCTTTTGGCGAGGGCGTATCTGCTGCTCATCCCTGCCAGAGCGAACAGAAGCGGCATCAGAAAAGGGCTCAGGAACACAACGATGCTGATGACGGCACGGTTTCCCTCAAAGAAGATATAATTCGGTTCATCCCAGGTGTTCCAGGCCATTGCGGCGTGATAAACTATCAGAAGGCTCACGGCGCTCCATCTGAGATTGTCCACATAGTTCCTGCGCATACCGCAGCACCTCTTTATGTTTCGTCCGGAGCGGACTGCTGCTCATCGTCCTTTTCCTCGCTGTCAGGCTCATCAGTCTTGTTGAGTCCGAAAAGGTGTCTTATCATCTCATACAGCAGCGAGACACCTGCAAAAGCGCCCATCGTTACGATAAGAGTGGTATTATAGCTCCCGCCCAGCATCTCGAAATTACCGCCGCCGTTGACCGTCCTTGTAAGCAGGAACGCTGCCGGGACAGCTCCCAAAGCGCAGCTGAACCACCTCTGGCGCCTGGTGAGCTTCACCAGCGACACACGGTAGAGTATCATCTGCAGGACGACTGCCACAGCCACAGCAGCGGCATACGATGCCTCGCCGCCGGAATTAAGGCTTATGAGCAGCACAGTTATAAATACTCCCCACACAAAAGAGGCAGTAAGAAGTGCCATACCTATACAGAGCAATATTCTGAGTACACGCTTCTTTGACATCCTGACTCCTCACTCTCTTCGCCCGGTACGGGCATGTGATCATTCTGTGCTTATCTTTGCTCTTAGTGCTTCAGCAGCGCTAAGATACTTCTCAGCCTCATCCGACCGGGCTGCATCACGCCCGATGCCTCTGCCCACGGCCTCCAGCCTCATAGCCTGCCGTTCGAGGTATTCAGCACCCTCACAGGTATCACCGCTGACGAGCCCTCCGTAAAGGTATTCAAGGGAACACTCGCCCTCGGGACCTGCTCCGGAATATACGGCCTGCATCACCGAATAGACGAACCTGCCCTCCTTGCAGGGCAGCTCGCGGATGACATTAAATCCGCTGGCGTGCAGAAATCTCCGCAGGTGGTCCCACTTGGTCATAGGCTGCAAAATGAGGTTGACACGGTTTGTCTTTATCCACTCCGCGCGGGCGATTATATCGGCAATGAGCTCACCGCCCATACCTGCGATGACCACATCGGTTATCCCTTCCTCAGGGACGCTGTCCAGCCCGTCGGAGAGCACTGTCTCTATCTTATCCGAGAGACCTGCCCTGGCGATGTTCTCTCTTGCCGAGGCAAGGGGCATCTCGTTTATATCACAGGCAACAGCGCTGCTGCATATACCCTTTTCTATCAAATACACCGGAAGATACCCGTGGTCTGTTCCCACATCAGCGGCACGCTCCCCGACGCACAGCTCAGCACAGCACAGCAGCCTGCGGTCATTCAACATCCTCACCTCTTTGAAAATTGCCTGTTCTTTTCTCTGTCCGCTTGGGCCGTGACTGCTCGGAAGTATAAACTTTATTGGGGCAAACCTTTCTGAAGAAAGGTTATTCCCCCCTTGCTCCGCAAGGTTCCCCTCTTCCCAAGACTTCTGGTACTTTTTTGGCAGGGGGTAACACAAAGCCGTAAAAAAGCACAAATTTATCGGCTTATGCGTTCTGTCGGAAAAACTGCTACCCCCTGCCAAAAAAGAATTAAAAGTTTTAGGAAGGGGGTTCGGGGGACAACCCTTTTTCAAAAGGGTTTCCCCCGGTAAGGTCTGTGCTTCTGAACGGTCACGGCCCAAACGGACAGAGAAAGGGGCAGGCGGTTTTAAAAAAAGCTGCCGCAGGGATGCGGCAGCACGTGGTGGTCAGCCTGCAAGATGAGAATTGAGCTTCTTCACCATAGCATCGGCGTCAACGCCGTGGACCATGCAAGCCTCTTCGAGCGTCTCGCCTCTGGAGGCAGGGCAATACAGACAATGCATACCCATCTCTACAAAATACTGGGATGTTGTTTCATCATGATCGAGGATATCACCGATAACGGTATCCTTTGTTACTTCAAAAGCCATATTTACTCTCCTTTAATTTCACTCGGCACCATACTGCCTGCAGATATATTATAACCTATTTCGCAGCATATTGCAAGTACTTTCGGCAAAAAAAGCGCTCCGCAAAGCGCACTGCCTTACGGAGCGTTGTGGACTTAGGTATAGGCCGGTATATTACTCCTGGTCCTGCTTGAGCTGTGCAAAGCACTCGCTGCAGTAAACAGGTCTGTCCTCTCTGGGTTTAAAGGGGATCTTAGCCTCGTTGCCGCAGTTAGCGCAAACAGCTGTATACATCTGTCTGCCCTCTCTTGATGCGTTCTTTCTTGCATCGCGGCATGCCTTGCAGCGCTGGGGCTCATTCACAAAGCCTTTCTCTGCATAGAACTCCTGCTCGCCGGCAGTGAAAACGAACTCGTTTCCACAGTCCTTACATACCAATGTCTTGTCCTCGTACATGATTCTTTACCTCGCTGTGAATTTTTTTGCCTCGGCCGGACTTGCACCGGCACCTTTGTTGGAACAAACAACGCTCTGCAATTAAGCTACATGGCTATATCATCTCAGGACTTCCCTGAGTTTTTTCCTCATCCTCTGCACCGCGTTATCCACGGCTTTCCTGGACATACCGAGTCTGTCAGCGATCTCCTGATAGGGTATTCCGGAAATATAGAGCATAAACACATCGTTCTCCCGATTCGACAGGGTATCGGCGATAGTTTTATACAGTTCATCAAGACCGGCTTTCTGCACCACGATATTCTCAGGGATATTTTCGTCAGTATCAGCCCTATCCAGATCCTCCGGCAGTTCCTCATAGTCGGTGCTGACGCTCTTATAGACATTTATCATCCTGTTTCTGATACAAAGCTGGGCGAAGGTCCCGAAGGATGCGCCCCTGTCCGGCGTAAACTTTCTGACTGCATCCAGCAGGGCAAGGAAGCCTTCCTGGGCAAGATCGTCTTTGAGCGAGCCCGCAAAGGAAGCAGCTCTTTTTCTGACAGAGGGAGCGAACCTGGCGATCAGTTCGGCGACGGCCTTCTCGTCATTCTCTCTGCAAAGCAGGATAAGCGACTCGTTATCGAGCTCCCCGAGAACAGTTTTGCCATCTCCGACCATATAATACCAACCCCGCAATTCGCCTTAGATGTATTTATATCATATCATTTGATTTTTTCAAAGTCAAGTAAACTTTCAAAAAAATTTAATAAAGATGAAATATTTGTATTATTCCACATATTTAACGAAGTTATAATAGTTATTTTGACGAATAAAAAGGGTTCATACTGCTGCCATGTCAGATAGCTGAACGAAAAAAGGAGACTGCGCAAGTCTCCTTTCTCATAATTCTATAGACGTGCGAACTCAGCTCTGC
This sequence comes from Ruminococcus sp., assembly GCA_017526445.1. GTDB lineage: Bacteria > Bacillota > Clostridia > Oscillospirales > Ruminococcaceae > FB2012. The sequence continues at coordinate 11,829 of JAFXRI010000024.1, forward strand.
CTCGCTCAAAAATGTCGCCGCCGAAGCAATCGTTAGCGACTATGAGCGGGAAATCCTCGACATAAAGTCTCTTAACAGACTCACAGCCCAGGTCCTCAAAAGCTATGACCTCGCAGCTTTTGATACATCTGCAGGCAAGCGCACCGGCGCCTCCCACGGCGCACAGATATACTGCCTTATTGCGCACAATAGCATCTCTGACCTCACGGGAGCGTTCGCCCTTGCCGATCATACCGCCCAGCCCCATATCGAGCAGAGCTGGGGCAAAGCGGTCCATCCTGCCCGAGGTAGTGGGACCGCAGGAGCCGATCGGCTTTCCTTCGGGGGCAGGAGTAGGTCCGGCATAATAGATCACGGCGTCCTTTATATCATACGGGAGCTGTCCGCCCTCGCTGATGAGCGCCATTATACGCTTATGTGCGGCATCCCTCGAGGTATAAACCGTACCTGAGAGAAGTATTTTCTGACCACAACGCAGCTCCTCGGCTCTCGCCTTGAGCTGCGCTGCATCGATCTTTAACAGTGACATTATTCTTCAACGAGGTCGAGGCCTTCGTCAATGAGGTCTCTCGCCTTATTAGCGGAGCCAATGGAAGCACCGAACAGATCATTGAGCGAAGAGATGACCTGAGTGATATTCTCGTTGAGATTGGTGTACTCGTTTCTGACAGAATTTCTGAGGTCAGCGGACTTAGCTTTGATGATACCTGCTTCTGCGTTGGCGTCATCAACAAGCTTCTTAGCCTCAGCCTGGGCATTGGCGGTAGTAGCTGCAGCCTCGCTCTTTGCGGTGCTGGTAAGTCTCTCAGCCTCGGCATAAGCGGCGCCTCTGACCTGATCGGCCTCAGCCTTAGCGGCAGCGGTCATAGAAGCAGCATTAGCCTTAGCCTCGTCAAGCGTTCTTGCGGCATCGTTCTGAGCATTGGTAACGGTGCTCTCAGCCTGAGAATTAGCGTCATCGATAATCTGATTAGCCTGAGCCTCAGCCTCATCAGTCATATTCTGAGCGGCCTTCTTAGCTTCGGAAACAATCTTATTGGCGGTATTCTGAGCCTCGATGAAAACATTACCGAGGTCGAACGCCTGGGAATTGGTAGCCTGGCCGGCATTCTTCTCTGCCTGCTCCAGCTTTTCCTTCAGATCCTCGATCTCGATCTTCTGATTCTCGATCTCGGAATTCTTATCTGCGATCTGCTGCTCATAATCAGCGATCTGCATTTTCATCGTATCGGTGGAAGCCATAAGCTCGGCAACTCTTGTCTTAGCCTCTTCGACCTTCTTTTCGAGCTCAGCCTTGCCCTCGAAGTTGTCATTGGAAGCGCTTCCCTCTGCTTCATAGCGGGCGATAGCTTCCTCCTGGTCCTTTACCTTGGACTCGAGGTTATAGATCTTGGAGTTGAGGTCGTCAACGTAAGCAAGCACGTCAGACTTATCAAATCCGCCCATACGGACGGTCCTTAAATAACCGTTATTTCCCATAATTGATTACCTCCATAAGATAATATCTTCATTTTTTATTATACAATGCTTTTGTGTTTTTTTCAACTGATTTAATCTTATTTTTAAAACTTCATACAAACTGACAAAAATCGAATAATCTTTTTGTAGACATTCACTAATCAGCCATTGAAAAACGCTGAAATTTTCAGCAAATATGAAGGGACGAACAAAAGGCTTGTCCGTCCCATACGAGCGTTTACTTTGTCTTGAAGATATTAAAAATGTCGTCGTAATAGTCAGGATTATCGGCAGCCTTTACGCCGGCCTTATGTCTTGCCTCGGCATCTGCCTTGGCATCTGCTTCGGTATTGGCGGTATAGCTTGCAGAGAAAGCAGCTCTTCTCGTATTATCGGCGTGGATCTCAGCATCGTCAAAATCTGCGGCGATAACGGTAACATATACCTCATCGCTGGCATCGGGATCGTAACCGTTGCCGAAGATGATCTCAGCGTCGTCGTCAACTGCCTCGGTGATAGCATTTGTCAGCTCATCGATCTCGTCAACAACGATGTCCTCGCTCATAGTGATGTTTACGAGCAGTCTCTTAGCGCCCCGGATGGATGTCTCAAGAAGATCGCTGGAGATGACCTGAGAAACAACGTCCTGGACCTTATCCTTGCCGGTGCCGTGGCCCTTAGCCATATGAGCGAAGCCTGCGTTCTTGATGATAGTGGTTATATCTGCGAAGTCAACATTGATATCGTCGTGTCTTGTGATGATCTCAGCGATGGAGATAACGTCGTCCTTCAGCACCTCATCGGCGAGAGAGTAGCTCTGCTTCATAGTGAGCTTCTGGCCGTTGGAGAGGAGGTTCTGGTTGGGGATCACGATAAGAGCGTCAACGTGCTCGAGCATTGCAGCGATACCCTTCTCGGCCTTCTCCATTTTCTTTGCGCCCTCGAATTTGAAAGGCTTTGTAACGACGGCGACTGTGAGCTTATCCATCTCCTGAGCGATCTCGGCAACTACGGGAGCAGCACCTGTACCGGTTCCGCCGCCCATACCAGCGGTGATGAACACCATATCTGCATCCTTGATGACCTCAGCGATCTCTTCCTTGCTTTCCTGTGCGGAAGCCTCACCGATCTCCGGCTTTGCTCCGGCACCGAGGCCGTGCGTCAGCTTTGCGCCGATCTGGATCTTCTCGGTCGCTTTGGAATTTTTAAGTGCCTGGATGTCGGTATTTATAGCAATATAATCAACATTACCGGTAATACCCTGGCTGGCGATACAGTTAAGAGCGTTTCCGCCGCCGCCGCCTACACCGATGACTTTGATTCTTGCTCCCTCAACAGGTGCTTCCACATACTCGTAAGACATAAATTTTTCCTCCTGTGTATTTTTGAATTTCATCCGTAAATTTTTACACCATAAGGTCTTTTCCGGCAAAGTATCTGCCGTTTTCAGACATAATTACCCTATATGATATAGATACATAAATATTTTAGCACAAACGCTCAAAAAAGTAAAGCAGGTTACACAACATCTGTCAAAATTTCAGCAAATATATAAAAATCTGTCCTAAAAATTGGATATATTGTTCAATTTACACAATGCCTTTTATAATGTATAGTGCCTACCGGCGCTAAAGTCTCCGAAAATGCAGCGAAACTGCGAAATTCTACTGCTGCCAGCCGTTATATTCCTGAGCAGCGGGCTGTTCGGCGGGCTGAGGCTCCTCCTGCTGCCAGCCGGTATATTCCTCTCCGGCGGGCTGCCCGGCAGGCTGCTCTGCCGGCTGTTCGGCAGGCTGTGTCTCGGGCTTGACTTCATCTATCAGCGGCTGCTCGGCAGGAGTTTCCGGCTGAGTTTCGACGGGCTGGCCGTTCTCGTCAGTGACGGGCTGTTCAGTCTGTCCGTCCTGTGCCGCCGGGGTCGTTGTGGTCTGAGCAGGAGTGGTCACAGGTCTGTTAAGTGCTCCCTTAGGTATAGCGGAGATACCGCTGTTGGCACCGTTATACTTGAGGGTGCCCTCATAGGTATCGCTAAGCTTCTGGTCAATGACTGCTTTAAGTGAAGCGAGCTTATAATCAAGGTCGATCGAGCTTCCGAGCTTGATCTGTATGCGTCCGTCATAGTCAAGTAAAATATCTGTACGCTCGGTGATGTCTATGGCGGTGATCTTTTCAAAGCCGGAATTCCTTATAGAATCGAGGAGATTGAGCAATACCTTAGCTTTATGGTCGTCCTCGGAAACTATCTTTTTATTCGTCTCAGGATCCTTCAAGGAAAAGCCCTTTACAAGCGGGAGCTTGGCATTATGCTCCGGGTTGGCGGCTTCGAGGATCTTTCCCGACTCGGCGATAACATAATATCTGCCGTCCTTCTCGATCTCAGCGCACTTGACCTCTTCGACGATAGTGATATTCAGTGAATTGGGATAATCCTTATCCACAGCGGCGCTCTTTATATATGGAAGGGTATCGGTAAGGCGCTTTTCGATCACCGAGGTATTAGTTCTGATAAGGTTTGCACCCGACTCCACTCCGCCGACGGCGAGAATCTGGTCGTTGGTATAGAGAGTCACACCGGTGACCTTGACTTCCTTCAGATCAAAAAGGAAGCAAAGACAGGCAACGAGACCGATAGCCGTAAATACGGCCACGGCCAGCGCGGAATAGGTCATAACATTACTACGCCTTCTGCGGCGGGTAAGTCTGACCTTTTTCCCGTTTATGACTTTGTATTCATCAGCTGCCTGACTTTTTACGATGTCCTTCATTTCAAACTTTCCTTCTGCTATTTAGTAACACGTTTTATATCAGCGCCTACAGAAGCAAGCTGCTTCTCCAGCGACTCATATCCTCTGTCTATGAAGCGGATGCCTTCGATCTCCGAGACGCCTTCTGCTGCAAGGGCTGCGGTGACAAGGGCTGCTCCCCCTCTCAGGTCGGCAGCGACTGTTCGTGCTCCGTACAGTCTGCTCACGCCGTTTATGACGGCGACCTTGCCCTCGGTCTTGATGTCGGCGCCCATCCGTACCAGTTCATCCACATGGCGGAAGCGGTTCTCGAAGATATTCTCCACGATAACGCCGGTACCGGCGGCCTTTGTCAGCGCGGCCATCACAGGAGCCTGCGCGTCTGTAGGGAAACCGGGAAAGGGCATAGTCCTGATCATTTTCACGCTGCAGAGCGGTCTGCTCCTGCAAACGTATATCCTGTCTGAATAAGTATATACACTGCAGCCCATCTCCTCGAAGACCGGTATAACAGCGCCGAGGTCAGAAGCCCTTGCACCGATCAGAGAAAGCTCTCCACCGGTGACAGCGGCTGCGGACATAAGCGTAGCTGCGGCGATCCTGTCGGGCATAACGCTGTACTCACACCCGGTGAGCGTTTTCACTCCCCGAATGACGACTGTATCGCTGCCGGCACCCTCTATCCTTGCGCCGCACTTATTAAGGAACCCTGCGAGATCGGCGATCTCCGGCTCCCGCGCGGCATTTTTTATAACGGTAGTACCCTCGGCGAGGACTGCTGCCAGCATAGTATTCTCCGTTGCGCCCACGGATGGGAACGGCAGCTGTATATCTGCGCCCCTCAGACCGCCGGGGCTGCTGCATCTGAGCATACCGTATCTTTCGGAGATGTCGGCGCCCATTTTTCTCAGAGCGGAAAGGTGCATATCGATAGGTCTCGGGCCCAGCTCGCATCCTCCCGGGAAGGAGAGGTAGCATTCACCCGTCCTGCCCAGGACGGCGCCGAGGAAGACTATCGACGAACGCATTTCCCTCATAAGTTCATCTGGGACGCAGCACCCGCAGGGCTCGTCGGCTCTGACAGTGACGGTATTCCCAAGGACAGTACAGTCACAGCCGAGGCAGCCGAGTATGCGGCAGGCTGCGAAGACGTCGCTGAGTCTCGGGCAGTTATGCAGCACGGTCTCCCCTTTTGCGAGAAGTGCCGCTGCGATAAGCGGAAGTGCGCTGTTTTTGGCGCCCTGCACTTTTATCTCACCGCCGAGACGTTTTTCTCCCTCTACGACGAACATTTGCATAGCTCTCTCCCCTTTGCGAGATGTAGTCAAAACGCAAGCTGTCGGCTCACGCTTTATACTATGCATCACTTGCTGCGGGAGTGAATGGGCAATGCTCAGTTATCAGGTCTCGGAAGTGCCGGTTGTGCTGTCGAGTCTGTAGTCTATCATATCAGACACAAAGATGAACGCAGGCACACAGGGTATCGGAACAGGGCCGATGTGCTTCTTCATACCGTTGGTACGGAGCACCAGGCTCCTCATAGCCTCTGTGAGCTTCTTCTCATCCAGTTCGCTGATATTTACAAGTATCTCCACTGTAAGGGTAGTGACCTTGAACGGCGAGAGATCTGCCTTGCCGTCCTGGAGCTTTACGCTGACGAATTTGTCTCTGTAAAGGGGATCGGCGGAAACGATGCTGAACCCGGGTATCTCCACGGAATAAGGCGAGAAGTTTCTGACGTCTATCTCAACAGTGCAGACGCGGTAATTCTCCGGCTTCTCTGAAGAAAGGTTTTCGATGTCATATACATTGGAGTCACTGAGCAGGTCCACCTTGAGCTGAGCCATATTGCTCTGCTCAAAGACATTCGTATCCAGCACTTTGCCTACCGTACCGGAAAGTGACAGCGGAGGAAGGAAGGTCACTACAACGAACAGTGCGATGACTGCTATGATGGCTATACGTCTTACGAGCCATCTTGCGTGATACTTTCCGCCGAACTTAATGCCCTTTTCCTTCGGCTTCTTATCAGCCTGCTTCTTACGCTCCTCGATAAGTTCATCGAACTCATCGATCTCTTTTTTCTCCTCCGTCCTTTCCGGCACACTGACCGGTGCGGCGGTATCGAAATTTGCTCTTACGGTATTTGTAAAGTCATCGATGCCTTTTTCCTTATACACCCGTCGGCTGTCGACGTATCCGCCCTGGAGGTTTTTTATTTTATCCTCGTCCGGAAGATTTATGGAATCCATTGATTTATTTGAACTACGCATTTAGATCTCCTCAATCTTTATTTCCCTTCGATAAGCGGACGAAGGGTATCATAGATCCTGTCATTGGTATCGCTGATATAGAGTGCTGCGGCATTTGCCGAAAGGTCGGCCATACGCTGAGGTTCGTCTATCAGCTCAGCTACCTTATCGATAACGGTGGTCTCGGTCAGCGTCTTCTCCTCGAAAACGAAGCCTGCGCCGGCATTCTGAAGCACCATACCGTTATGGTACTGGTGGTTCTCGGCCACCATAGGCGAGGGGATGAGGATCGCTCCCCTTCCGACAGCCTCCAGCTCGGTAAGGGTGCTGGCGCCGCATCTTGTTATAACGAGGTCACAGGCCGCGAGAGACAGCGGCATATTCACATACTCGCTGACTATGAGCCTTTTATTCCCCTTGACCTTCACGCCGTCTGCTTCAAGTTTGTCAACATAGCCGGCGTAGTCCTTATATGTTCCGTAAGAATGGATATGACAGATATCCTTGCCGTTATCCTGATACCATTTGAGCAGTTTTTCCACGGTATCGTTTATAGTTTTTGAGCCCAGGCTGCCGCCGGCCGAGAGGATAACTATATCGTCGTCGGAGAAGCCCAGCTCACGTCTTGCTTCCTGTTTTGTCTTACGCTCAAATGCACGGCGGACGGGCAGGCCGGTGACAACAGCCTTGCTTTTCACCGACTCGTCGAGGTTCTTGGTCTCGGCGACGGTGAGCATTATCTTATCCACCTGTTTACTGAGCAGCTTGGTGGTAACGCCCGCGAAAGCATTGGCTTCGTGTATAGCGGTCTTTATCCCCATTTTAGCGGCTTTCCTCACGACAGGTCCGGAGACATATCCTCCGGTACCGATCACAAGGTCTGGCTTGAAGTCACGGATTATCTGTTTGGCGCGTCTTCCGGAATGGATGAGGTAATGCATGGCCTTGACATTACGCTTGACGTTCTCAGCGCTGAGGTGTCTTTGTATGCCCTCGATCTTTATAGGCTCGAAGCGATAACCCGCCTGGGGAACGATCCTGGCCTCCAGCTTATTTGGGTTGCCCGCAAAGCAGAATTCCGCATCGGGGTGATGCTCCTTTATTATCTCGGCGATAGCCATTGCGGGGTTGATATGTCCCGCGGTGCCGCCGCCTGCAAGTAAAACTCTAAGCATAGTGATCTCTCCGAACTCCGGCAATTATCTGCCGGGAAATCATTTCCTGGTATTGGACTGGCGCGATATGCTGAGCAGTATGCCCATTTCGGCCAACTGTATGAGCAGGGCTGTTCCGCCGTAGCTGAAAAACGGCAGCGAGATGCCCGTATTCGGGAAGGCGTTGCTGGCCACAGCGATATTCAGCAGAGCCTGTGCGCCGATCTGGACGGTGATGCCTGTTGCAAGCATCATTCCGAAACGGTCCTTGGCACGGCTGGCGATATAGAATCCGCGGAGTATGAACATAACGAACAGTAATATTACAGCCAGTGCGCCGATAAGCCCCAGCTCCTCACAGACGACTGAGAAAACGAAGTCGTTCTGCGACTCGGGCAGGTAGAGGTATTTCTGTCTTGACTCGCCGAAGCCGAGGCCGAACATGCCGCCTGAGCCTATGGCGATCAGGGAGTTATAGGTCTGGAGCGTTTTATCCTCGGGGTCAGAAAGGGGATCCTGCCAGCTCTGGATACGGTCGGTGATATAGCCGAAGTCCTTATCTATAAATATCTTATAGAGCACGAGTCCTGCGCCGAGGGCAGCGGCCAGTGCGATGAACGCAAAGAAATGCTTTTTGGGCATACCGCTGACGAACATCATAGTAACGCCTATGATAGCCACCAGCATAACTGCGGACATATGTCTCTGCTTCATAAGCACGAGTATCACTGCCCCGAGTATCAGTGCGAAGGGCAGCGTAGAATAGCGCCACTTATTGAAGCTCTGGAAATTGACCGAGATGATATAAGCGAAGACTATTATAACAGCGATCTTCAGAAACTCCGACGGCTGGAGCTGGAATGAACCTATCTCGAGCCAGCGGGTAGCGTCGGCGGTCGAACTGCCGACGAAGGATGTGATGAGTGTGACAACAAAGGTCACGGCGAACACAAGATAAGCGATCACGGTATTCTGGAAGAAATGGTAATCCAGGAAAGACACGGCGATCATCAGGCCGAGACCTATGATTCCCGCACGGATCTGTCTTGTTACATAGTAATAACCGTCGCCCTCGATAGCGAGAGCTCTTGCATAGCTGGCCGAGAACATCATCACTATGCCGAAGACCAGCAGAACGAGTATCAGCAGACAGAACGGCTTATCTATCTCGGCGCTTATCAGGCGGAAATTTACGTGTTTTCTGGCCTGAGCGACCCTCTGCTTGCCTGCGCCCTCATTAGGAACGGACGTCTCCGCTGTGTCGGCGCCTGCGGTATATTCATCCAAGGATCTTTACCCCCTTAATCAACGACTAAAACTATCCCCTTCGCATACACAGCGAAGATAAGCGACAATGCGGCGCCTGCGAGACCTGCCAGCGCAAAGAGAAGCAGCACGGTATGGCTGCCGAAGCCCTTTTCACGCCATAGCATCCGCAGCGGGCGCCTTGGAGATATGTCCCCGCGCTGCGGCTTAGGTATATGTTTGAATCTTATATAATGGATCACTGCGGCTGCCAGGTCCGCAAGCTGCGGGACAGCAGCGGTCAGCAGCAGAAGCTCCAGCCCGGACAGTACAACGGAAGCGGCAAACAGTGCTCCTATGAACATAGAGCCCGACTCCCCTGACCAGATCTTAGACGGCGGGAAGGTGAACAGGAGCATACCGATACAGGCACCTGCGCCTATGTCGGCCAGCAGAGCGCCGCCGTAGGCTGTGACGATCTCACAGCACAGGCCGACTGCAAGCAGCGAAACGGCTCCGGTAAGCTCACACAGTCCGCCCACAGCGGTGCTGTAATCACTTCCGAAGCAAAAATGCAGTTTGAAAACGTTCACAGCTGCGGTCATAAAAAACGCTGTGACGGGATAGTAAAAGACTCCCGCATCCGCATAGCCCAATCTGAACGGCAGAAGTACTGCAGTGCCCGTATCTCCGTTCTTTGAGAAGCTCAAAAGCAATGTCAGGCTGAGCAGGAAGATCAAAAGCTGCTTGAACGCTGCGGGGAGCCCGGCGGGCCTTGCGAGGAATTTTCTGAGCCTATCCTCAGCCGCACCCACACACATAATCATTATAACATAAATTCCCGCGAAAATCAAGTCCCCGCGAGAATTCTGTGTTATACTTCCATTTAGATCGGCAAAGGCTGCCAAAGGAAAGAACCAGGCTGCAAAGCCCAATGCTGCAACAACGCCTCCCATAGACGGTTCGGAGCCGTCGGCAGAAAAGCGTCTGCCTATTTTCCATTCGAGCCTGCCTGTTTTTTTAGCCCGCAGCAGCGGTATCGCTGCCAGCCCGATCAGGAAAACTGTCGGGATCACGAGCATACAAGCTATTATCAAAGCAGCAAGCTGCGATCCGAATGCATCACCCAAGGCTTTCGACTACCTCCTCGAGCTTCATTCCCCTGCTGCCCTTAAAGAGCACGGCATCTCCTTCGGAGACCTGAGTTTTCAGGTACTCGGCCAGTTCCTCTCTTGTGTCGAAATGTTTGCAGGCATCGGCGGGGAATCCCTTCTTCACGGCTCCCTCGATATAGAACTGTGAGTTCTCGCCGAAACAGAGCAGCATATCGGCCTTCGATGAGGCAACGTGCTCTCCCACATTCTTATGGTAGAGCCTTGCATTCTTTCCAAGCTCCAGCATATCGGCCAGGACGCAGATACGCTTGCCGTTTTCTGCAGCGGAGACCTGTGACAGTACCGAAAGGGCGGCTTTCATCGAATCGGGTGCAGCATTATAGCAGTCGATTATCAGGGTAATACCGTTTCTGACGCTCACATTCTGTCTGAGGCCGCCGGGCTTATAGTCTCCGGCACCTTTGGCGCACTCAGCAGGATCAATGCCGAGCATAACGCCGACACAGAAAGCTGCCAGGGCATTTCTGATATTATGCTCACCCAGGACCTCCAGCTCAGCGGGGTACTTTCCGCCGTTATAGTTTATAGTAAAGGTTATGCGGTTATTCTCGCTGACGATGTTGGAGGCATAGACGTCGCAGTCCTTTTTGCGCAGCGAGTAGTACATTGCACGTCTGCCGCCGTGAAGCTCAATACCCGCAAGCAGTTTATCGTCGCGGTTGAGGATCAGCGGAGCATCTGGAGCTGCACCGTCGAGTATTTCGAGTTTTGCTTTGAGTATATTCTCCTGCGAGCCCAGATTCTCGATATGAGAAACGCCAATATTTGTTATCACGCATATTGTGGGAGCTGAGCAGCTGGAGAGCCTTGACATCTCGCCGGCGTGGTTCATACCCATTTCGATAACAGCGGCTTCATAGCTGTCGTCGAGCCCGAAGAGCGTCTGGGGCATACCGACCTCGTTATTATGGTTGCCTTCTGTTTTCAGAGTCTTGAACTTTCTTGCAAGCACGCAGGCGATCATATCCTTGGTGGTAGTCTTTCCCACGCTGCCGGTAATACCGACGAGGGGGATGGAGAACTTCTCTCTGTAATAATGGGCGAGATCCAGCAGAGCCTTGGCAGTGGAATCGACGATGATACACTTTGCGCCTTCGACAGGTCTTTCGGTGATAACAGCGGCTGCACCCAGCTTCATAGCCTCGGCGGCAAAATCGTGGCCGTCGAAGTTCTCACCCTTGAGGGCTAAAAACACTGAGTTTTCGGTTATCTTTCTTGTATCCGTCGAGATGCTGTCAACAAGCGTATCCGAGGGATAGCCGAAGCTCCCATCGACAGCCGAGACGATCTCTGCCAAACTCATTTTCTTCATAACGGATGTCTCCTTACTTATGGTATGTGCGGTCTTTGCGGGGGTTCAGCACTCGGCAAGAGCCTCAGCCACGACCTCTCTTTCATCAAAGTGGATCTTGACGCCGCCTGCAAGGATCTGATAATCCTCATGTCCCTTGCCGGCGAGGACGATTATATCATCCTTCTCAGCGTTCCTGACTGCCCAATGGATAGCCTCACGTCTGTCGGTTATCTTGATATAGGGAGTATTCTTGCCTTCGAGTCCTTTCATTATATCGTTTATGATATCCTCGGGATCCTCATTGCGGGGGTTATCCGATGTGATGATGAGGAAATCGGCGTTATCAGCAGCAGCTGCTGCCATAAGGGGGCGCTTGGTGGCGTCTCTGTTTCCGCCGCATCCGAACAGGCACTTGACCTTGCCCTCGGCACCGTTTTTTATGGCTGAGAGGACATTGACAAGGGCATCAGGGGTATGGGCATAGTCGCAGATAACAGTAAAGTCCTTGCCGGTTGGGATCACCTCTGCTCTGCCGCGGACGCCCTGCATCTTATTGAGCTGACGGATGACCTTTTCGGCATCGAAGCCGAGAGTCTCACAGCAGGCGATAACGGCCAAAGAGTTTGATACATTAAACACGCCGGGCATTTTGAAATCCACGTTATGCTTATTTCTGCCGTCGCAGTACACATACTTGACGCCGCTTGCCGAGAGGAGTATATCCTCAGCATAGAAGTCGGCCTTCTGCTCGGCGGAATAGGTATTCTTGGGGCAGCTGATCTCCTCGAGATAGCGTCTGCCGTAGAAGTCGTCGATATTGATTATGGCCTGAGCCGACACATCGAAGAGCAGTTTCTTAGCCTGATAGTAATTTTCCATAGAGCCGTGGACGTCCAGGTGGTCCTGGGTGAGATTAGTGAATATACCGACAGCAAACTCGCAGGGGCCGAGGCGCTTCTGCTCCAGGCCCTGAGAGGAAGCCTCCATCACCACATACTCACAGCCCTCGTCGGCCATTCTGCGGAACAGCGCGAAAAGCTCATAGGGCTCGGGAGTTGTCATAGTTGTGGGTATAAGGGTGCTGCCGATCTCGTTCTGACAGGTCCCGATGAGTCCCACTTTTTTGCCGAAGCCGTCGAGGACCTTCTTCATAACGGTAGTAATAGTGGTCTTGCCGTTGGTACCGGTCACGCCGATAAGCTTCAGCTGTTTCTGGGGATCGCCGAAATATCTTGCGCACAATGCGGGATAGGCTGCTCTTGTATCGGGTACGATGATCTGATTATCAAGCCCGAGGTCATGCTCGCACACGATAACGGAAGCGCCTTTTGCGATCATATCGTTTGCGGCGTTATGCCCGTCGAAGGTATTGCCCTTGATGCACACGAACACAAACCCTTCGGGCATTTCCCTTCGGGTATCTGAGGTGACATCGGAGATCTCCCTGTCAGGCAGTTCAGTCTGCGCTATGCCTTTAATCAAATCATACAGTTTCATAGTTCTTCCTTCTCTCTCGGTTTTAGGAAATTGTGATCCGTAGTTTTACTCGTCCTTGAACGTTACCGACACGGCCGTCCCCTCCGGTACGACTGTCTGCGCGGCATAGTTCTGGTCGCCGTCCGCGACGGCTGTTTCGCTGTCAGCAGCGCTGCCAAGTGTAGTAAGGTTCAGACCTGCCTCTTCAAGTGCTGCTTTCGCCTTTTCTCTGGTAAGGCCCTTGAGATTCGGTACAGTTACCAGCTTCTCGGTATAGCCTTCCTCGGTGTAGAGAACGACGGTGCCGCCCTTTTCGATGTTGCCCGTAACGGGGACCTGCTTGACAACAGAATCGCCCTTGCCCTGCACATTCACTTTGAGCCCCGCCTCATCGAGTGTCTTCCTTGCGTTCTCGATAGGAGCGAACTCGACATTCGGTACAGTTACCTGGAGCTGTGCCAACTCGTCATCGGTGTACTGAGGGAAGTATCCCAGGTAAGGGAGGACCTCGCTCATTACCTCGACGCACACAGGAGCTGCAAGCTCAGAACCATAGTACATCTGACCGGTAGGATGGTCGATCATCACCAGCATTATTATCTCGGGATCGTCTGCGGGAGCAAAAGCACAGTAGGAAGCGACGTAGGTATTACCTGTCTCGTCCTCATCCAGCTTCTGCGAGGTACCCGACTTACCGCCTATACGGTAGCCCTTGATATTGCAGTTGCCCGTAGGTTCGGAGACGACCACATTTTCGAGGATCTCTCTCATAGTCTTTGAAACATCCTCGGAGATGACCTGTCTTTTCATAACGGGCTCGTTATCGGTGATGACATTGCCCTTGGAATCGACTATCTTATCCACGACCTGAGGAGTCATAAGGTAGCCTCCGTTGATAACAGCCGAAAAAGCTGAGATCATCTGTATCGGGGTGATCTTATTGGACTGTCCGAAGCTGGAGGCCGAAAGATCGACGATGGTCATATCCTCTTCACGGTGGTATATCGAATCGGCCTCGCCGGGGAGGTCGATACCGGTCTTTTCGGTGAACCCGTAGGCACGGAAGAACTTGGAGAAGCCTTCCACGCCGAGCCGCTGTCCTATCTGGACGAAAGCGGGGTTACAGGAATTGGTCATTGCAAGCGCCAGATTCTGGGAGCCGTGATCGACGAAGGACCAGCAATGCATCTGGTGGTCGGCGACCTGTATGAAGGTATTGCAGGGGAAGGTATCGTTCAGTGTGATGACCTGCTGCTCCAGCGCGGAGGAACCGGTTATTACCTTGAACACGGAGCCAGGGTTATAAAGCTCGGAAACGGCCTTATTCTTCCACTGCTCGCTCCAGGCTTCCAGCTGGACCTTCTTATACTCCTTTGAATCCTCCGGCAGTGCGGCGAGTTTTGCCGCTGACTTATCGTCGGTTATATCAGCCGGAGAGTTGGGATCATAGCTGTAATTGGTGGCCATAGCCAGCACGGCGCCTGTTTTCGGGTTCATAACTATGCCGCAGGCTCTGTCCGTGGGGTTTGCTATAGATACGCCCTTTGCCAGAGCTTTTTCCAGCTGATACTGGATATTGACGTCGATATTGAGCACGAGGGACGAGCCGTCCTGCGCGTCATAGGACTGTCTGTATCTATAAGGTATCTCTGTACCGTCGCGGGCGGTGGCGGTGATGACTCTGCCGTCTATACCGCGGAGGTAGTTATCGTAATAAGCCTCGATGCCGTAGATGCCGTCGCCGTCATAGCTCAGATGTCCGAGAACATTGGCGGCAAGGGCGCCCTGGGGATAGAATCTTTTCGTAGCGGGCTCGCACCTTATGCCGTCGAGCTTCTCCTTGGTGAGGTATTCCTCTATCTTGGAGGCAACGGTCTTTTCCACATTCTTCTTGATTATCTCGTATCGGGATTCCTTATTTGTGCAATGCTCTCTTACCGACTCAGGCTCGACTTTCAGCGTCTGCGCCAGAAAGCTCACCAGCTCGCTGTAGGACTGATCGGTAGATTTGGTCTCGGCAAGCCTTTCCTGATATCTGAGCAGTTTGGACTTATCGTCCTCATCCTCTATGAGCTCTTTGAGTTCCTTTATCTTTGCATCTCTTTTATCAAGGTAATCATCCCACAGCATCACAGGGTCCACATATACTGTATAGACCGTAGCGCTCTGTGCGAGGACCTGGCCGTTGGTATCGAAGATGGAACCTCTTGACGCAGGGATGACTGTACTTCTCACCTGCTGAGAGTTAGCCAGCTCCTGCCACTGTTCGGCCTCGGTGACTGACACCTTGAAAATCTGCGTTATTATATATATCACTATCAGGAACAGGACGAACACGACATACCGCGTCAGCCTGTTTTTCATTACCCTTGTAGGCGCGTCTGCCTGCGTGGGCTTGGGAGCTTTTTTCAAACGGAACATCTGTAATTACCTCGTGATCTGACCGGAAAGCATTCCTTTCCGGCGCACATGATATAGAACAAGAAAGCTAAGCACATACTTTTGTCCATAGCTTTCTGATTAATTCTATTTTATTGAGCGCCGATATATTCCAGCACGCCCATAAACCAGTTCTTTATGCTCACAAACACATTATCGTCCTCGGGAGCATCTGCTTCGGCCACCTTGGATTTAGGCACCTCAACATATTCGATCTGGTACTTGTCGAGCTTTTTAAGGCCCAACTGATTTTCAGCATACTCCTCGACCTTAGTAAGACCTGTCTTCTGCGCGAGTTCAGACTCAAGACTGACGTTCTCGTTGCGAAGCCTTGAAAGCTCAGTCTCCAGCTCGCTCTGCTGTGAATAGAGGCTGGAAAGCTCTACTCTGCCGTAGATCATATAGCAAAGCAGTGCAAGAGCGCAGGCAGCGAGGAGAAACGCCTTTATAATGCTGACAGTCCTGCGGGCAGGAGCAGAAACAGCTTTCGGTGTCTTAGGCTTCTCGCGTGAAAGTTCTTCTTCGTCGTATATGCTGTAATCATAAGCCAAGTTATGAGAATTGAGATCTGCCATATATATCACCTTACCAGAAATGAACAAACATTATTTTATCTTCCTGATGATGCGCAGCTTTGCGCTGCGGCTGCGGTTGTTCTCCGCAAGCTCATCCTCCGAAGGCTCGATCGGCTTTCTTGTGACGATCTCTCCCCTCGGTGTCTTGCCGCACACGCACACCGGGAATTCCGGCGGACAGGAACAGCCTCTTGCGAAGCTTTGGAATCTTTGCTTGACGAGCCTGTCCTCCAGCGAATGGAAGGTTATCACTGCCAGTCTTCCGCCGGGATTAAGGCAGTCAAAAGCTTCGTCCAGCGCCCGGTCCAGGTGTCCGAGCTCATTATTTACTTCTATCCTTATAGCCTGGAAGGTCTTCTTACAAGGATTCTTCTCACGTCTGACCTTCTGCGGCACGCAGTTTTTTATGATCTCTGCCAGCTGAAAGGTCGTCTCTATCGGTTTTTCCTCTCTTGACCTGACAATGCCGGATGCGATGCTTCGGGCGTATTTTTCCTCTCCGTACTCGAATATGATCTTAGAGAGCTGCTCGTAAGGGTACTCGTTGACCACGTCCCTTGCTGACATACCCTCGCTGCTCATCCTCATATCCAGCGGGGCATCCTGATGATAGGAGAACCCGCGGCTGCCGTTATCGAGCTGATAGCTTGACACGCCGAGATCGAGCAGGATACCGTCGGCACCCTTTATACCTCTTTCGGCAAGCACGCTGCGCATCTCGGAATAGTTAGCCTGTACGACCTCTGCGGGGAGCCCTTTAAGCCGCTGTCCTGCGACAGCCACAGCCTCGGGATCCCTGTCGAGGGAGATCAGTCTTCCCTTCCCTGCTTCGAGCCTTGCTGCTATCTCGCGGGAATGTCCCGCTCCGCCGGCCGTTCCGTCAACATAGATGCCGTCCGGCCTGATGCAAAGCCCTTCGATGCACTCGCCGAGCATTACCGGATAGTGCTTGAAATCCATTAAAAGTCAAGTCCTTCCAAAGCGTCCATAAGTGCGCCGAGGTCAACACTGTTGTTGAAATCCTCCCACTTCTGCTTATCCCAGATCTCGCACCTGTCGGACACACCTGTTACAACGATCTCCTTATCGAGGCCTGCAAGTGTTCTCAGGGCAGGAGGGATAAGTATCCTTCCCTGCTTATCGGCCTCGACCTCGCTCGCATTAGCCATGAACACGCGCTGGAAGTTCCTCGCCTGCGACATAGGCAGGTTCCTGATCTTCTCGGCACGCAGTTCAAAGTCTTCTTTTGAATACACGAACAAGCAGCCGTCGCTTCCCCTGGTGACGATGAACCTTTCGCCGATGATCTCGCGCAGCTTTGCAGGGAATGTCATCCTGCCCTTTACGTCCATTGACTGATAATAGGTACCCTTCAGGGTATGTCTGGCGTTCTCATTTTCCGACAAAGTGTTCACCTCCCGACCTGTGATGTAAGGCTTGACGAGCGGCTTCTGCAAATTCTGGTGAAATTTCAGGGAACTTTCACCACTTTTTTGCACTTTTCACCACTCTGTCACTATTATACACCACTGATCCGGAAATTGCAACAGCTAAATCGATCTTTTTTTGCCTTCGGGGCATTATGCAGGCCAAATCCGTCCTAAAACCGCAGATTTTTTCTGAGAATTTTGTAATATTTACTCGAACTGCATTAACCTAATTGTAATTTATAGATTAAATATGAACGGCAAAATACGGTAAAAGAATTAACTTTTCCGAACGGACGGCATCGGCCCTCTAAAATCCCGAATTTTCCTTACTGATATTATACCACAACATCTTGTATAGGTCAACACCTTTTTTTGGAATATACACAATTTTCAAAAGATTTTTCCTGCGGGGAGTTTTTTTGTACTCATTGCGGCGAATAAGTTACAGAATCTTCCATAAAAGTTACAAAATAATTTTGTTTTTTCATTTAATTATTACAAAATGCAATCGAACATATATTTAAAAACTTTTTGTTAACATCTTTTTGTAACTATTTGTAATTCACAAACACCGGTTTGTAAGATACGTTCTGGCTGCGGTCTGTGATCCCGGGCAAAAAAAGGGCTCCCCGGTACGATACCGGAGAGCCCCGAAGAGTATTCCTGATACATTCCTGCCCTTTATCGGCAGAACTTTTCGATATAGTTATCTATGCAATGCTGGACGATCTCCTTAGCTGCGGCAGCATCGCGGACGTCGTCGATGACAGTATCCTTATCCTCCAGCTGCTTATACACGGTAAAGAAGTGGGACATCTCGTCAAAAACGTGCTTGGGCAGGCTGCCGATGTCGGTATAGACGTTATAGTTGGGATCGTTGAGAGGGGTGCAAATGATCTTTTCGTCATTTGCGCCGTTATCCAGCATAAGGATGACGCCTATTGGTCTGCACTGTACCAGCGAGAGAGGCTGGAGAGTTTCCGAGCAGAGCACGAGGACGTCCAGCGGATCTCCGTCGTCGGCATATGTACGGGGAATGAAGCCGTAGTTGGCGGGATAATGGGTGGAGGTATATAGTATCCTGTCCATACGCAGGAGACCTGTTTCCTTATCAAGCTCATACTTTATCTTCGAGCCCTTGGGTATCTCAATAACAGCGGTAAAGAACTCGCAGTTGATATTCTTGGGTGAAATGTCGTGCCAAATATTCATATATCTTCCTCCATTCAAAACTCTACGGTCTGGGCGTAGTACATTCCCTCGCGGGAGAGGTTCTCGACGATGTCGGGGCACTGCTCCCCTTCTATCTCCACTGCCATACAGGTGCCGCAGTTCTCCGGCGAGAAGCTGTCGGAGATAAATCTGAGCTCATCCTTCCGCTCTATGCCGAGGTCGGTATAGGCTTTTTCGTATCTCGCGGTCTTGCCGTAAACGAGTATCTGCTGATAATCGCGGACATAGATCTCCTCATTGGTCTTGTTTGATCCAAAGCCGAAGCGGACAAGCCCGTCGTTTATGAGAAGGTCTCCGTAGCGGTCGATGATCGCCTT
Organism: Ruminococcus sp.; assembly: GCA_017526445.1. Classification (GTDB taxonomy): domain Bacteria; phylum Bacillota; class Clostridia; order Oscillospirales; family Ruminococcaceae; genus FB2012. The sequence goes on from JAFXRI010000024.1 coordinate 30,621, forward strand.
AGTGACGGGAGCCGTGCATCCGTCAAGGTAATAGACTTTATAATGGAACGGATCGCTTCGTGTCTTTCTGAGCTCCTTCTCCTCATCCTCGGAGCAAGGCAGTTCAACAAAGAAGAAGTGCGGTTCCTCCAGCATAGCCGAAGCCTTATACAGAAAAGGCTTGATAAGCTCGGCCGAGAGCACAGAGTCTATGACACCGTCATCGCATATCTTATACGCTGAGCAGACGCCGTCGAGCGACTCGCTGCTCACGGACACTCCCTGTATCGTTTCAAATCCCACGGGCTCCGCACCTCCTCAGATAATGATCTTGCCTGTGCGAGGGCTTATCTGCCTCTCTGCATCAGGATAGTTACCATTTCTCCTACGTCCTTCATTCCGCTCACTTCACCCATAGAGAACTTCATTTTGAATTCTTTCTCCACAGCGGAGATAAGGGTGATATGCTCGATAGAATCCCAGTCGTCGATGTCATCTGCGGTGGTATCCTCATAGAGGGTAATGCTGTCGTCGTCGAACACGTCGCGGAAGATCTCTTCAAGCCTGTCAAATACTTCGTCTCTTGTCATTTAAATACATCCTTTCAGATACGGTCTGTTACCTTGATAACGTGATTTTTATCTTCATAGTCCGATATATCCAGTTCCCACACGGTGCTGCCGTCCTCGGAGGCAGACACAAGCGAGAAGCCGAGGGTATCGGGATAGAAGTCCTTTACCATTTTATTTTTGGCGGTAGGCAGGTATTTGCCGACGAGCTTGGTATAGCCTGCGGCTTTAGCCTGCTTTACGATGCCGTCCAGCATAGCGAGCTCCATATCTCGTTTGAGCACGCGGCAGCTCATAAGCCAGAGTATCAGTTCGAGGCACTCCTCGCCGGCAGCGGGATGCTTGCTTCTCTGCCCTACCACCACCGAGACTACTCCGTTATCGCCGAACTTATCCACCAGCTTGCCGTACTGGGTGATATGGTCGGGGGAGGCGGCGAAATCCGCCATCTGCTCCTGTGTGCAGCGGAGCGTAGTGAGGTTGAACTGGTTGCTCTTATTGGTCAGCTGGGCGATACGGGCGAGATATACGTCTCTGAACGGTGCGATCTCGCCGATCATTTCAAGGCTGAGCAGATAGTCAGTATAGCTTGCGAACTTTGCCTGAGCCTGGGCGCGCTGGATATTGGCCTTATACATTTCTCCGCGCTTGAGGTCGTCAGCGGAAAGAGTTGTGACCTCAAAATACTGGGAGCGGTCGAGGACACGGATATAATCGGTGACCTCTCCGATCTCGGGTACGGCGCAGGGAGTCTGCTGTCTGACGATCTCACGCTCGGCGGGATTATCGTCAGCAAAGACTATTGAATCAGGCATAAGGCTGAGCTCCTGGGCGGTATTCTCCAGGTTTATGCTCTTAGGCTCCCAGTTGGCCTTGATAAGGGTGAAATCGTCGGGGCGTACTGCGCCCTCAGGGTGGTCAAGACCTGCAAGAGCGTTTTCTTCCTCGTTCTTGGAGCATACAGTCAGCAGGATGCCCAGGTCTTTATGGGCCTTGACGTACTGCTGGAACTCATAGAAAGCCTGAGAGGTGCCGGTCTCCTGACCGATCTCCAGGTTCTCGGCGCCGTCGTCGCCGACGATGCCGCCCCACATCGTATTATCGAGATCAACTGCGATTACCTTCTTGTTTTTCCCGAACAGCGAGCGTATCACAGCGCAGAGCTGATAGGCCAACGGCGGGATAGCTTCAAGCGCCATAGCGTACTTGAACATATACCAATACTTGGTATCGGCCCATTTTTCAAGTCCTATATTTGCGGCGAGCCAGTTTATATCGTTGATATAGAAGCCCTCATGCGAACAGGCATAAGCATACATTTTCTCATTGAGCCTTCCGATGAAATTTGAAAGGCCGTGGGGATCATATGCATCGCGGCTGCCGAGAAGTCTGAAAAACGGCAGCTCAAAGTTATTCTGTATAACCGGGCAATGGAACCTTCCGAGGGCCTGCCACATCTGTTCGAGCCTTGAAAAGCGCTCCTCGAGGGCGGAAGTGATCTCCTCCTCGCTCATACGGACATTGGGAGTAAAATCTACATTACGGGCTGTGGTATGGATATAGATGATATCCGGGGCGAAGCTGTCAAGTTCGGGATTACCGAACACTGCATCCTGCCAGTACTGCTTGTACTCCGACTCATAGAACTCAGGCTCGATACCTGAATCCAGCAGGAAAAGCTCGAGGGCGGCAATAACGTCGCTGGTAGTTGATCCGCCGAGGACGGCGATCTTCTTTTTGATGCGTGCTCTGCCGTCGGCCAGCAGGGTACGCTTTAAGGATTTTTTCTTTTTCAGTATCCATTCACTGTCAAAGGGGTATTCAAGCTCTTTCATTTTACGCCTCCTGAAAACTTCTTATTATATTTTAGCAGATTCCTCCCAATAAAGCAAGGGGGGACGAAAGATTTTTTTCAAAGGTATTATTTCCGCTGCCAGTGGCATAATACTGTCAAACTGAAAAAGGAGTGGAGCATATGCAGAAAAACGACACCATAGAGCTTCTGAGGGAGACAAATTCGGGGATAAAAATGGGTATCGACTCGATAGACGAGCTGCTGCCGAAGGTAAAAAGCGAGAGATTCAGGCACATCCTGGAGGAGTGCAGGTCCACTCATCAGCGGCTGGGCACTCGCTCGCACAAGCTGCTGAGCGAATACGGCGAGGAGACAGCCGGTCCCAATCCCATAGCCAAGGGGATGTCCTGGCTGAAGACCAACATCAAGATGGCAGCCGAGCCCACAGATCCCACGGCGGCCGATCTTATAACAGACGGCTGCAATATGGGAGTCAAGTCGTTAAACGGTTATATCAACAAATGCAGGGATGCAGATCCGGAAGCTGTCAGTCTTGCCAAGCAGCTGATACGCTCGGAGGAAAAGCTCTGCGCTGATGTCAGGGAATTTCTCAGATAGCATAAACGCTCCCCTTTTCAGGGAGCGTTTATGATCGTCGGCCGACCGATAAGCCGGGTTTTGTCGTGTGCGGCAATCTATCTGAACCGACCGTCGCCGGCCGGCTTTAGCCGCCTACAGCCTGGAGTCTGACGAGCAGCCATTGACTCTTCGGCTGCCATTGGCGTTGCACCGGATAAGGTTTACATGGCAGCGCCGTCTCCGGCGCTCCGGTGAGCTCTTACCTCGCCTTTCCACCCTTACCGTGTCCTGCGTACAGGGCGCGGCGGTATATCTCTGTTGCACTTGCTCGGAGGTCGCCCTCGGCAGATGTTATCTGCTATCCTGCTCTGCGGTGCCCGGACTTTCCTCACAAACATAAAAGCGTTTGCGCTGCCGCATAGCCTGCCGACATACTTATTATACCAGTATTTCTCTTTCCTGTCAACCGCTGGGGATGTATTTACATACAGCGCCGCCGGTATCACCTATACATTGCTGCTGTCCTTGCTGCGGGCAAAGAAAGTCTCTGCATCCACGGTCTCGTCAGTTTCGAAGTAATACACAGCGAAGATCTCCGCCTTATCGGATTCCCCGGGCATAGCGCCGTTATAGCAATAGAGGGTGGCCTTATCCAGCTTATGGTGCTTATCCTCGGCTTTGAGTACGGCGCCCAGTTCTTTGAGGACGGGACCGAGGTCGCTGACGGACTTATCTGTACCGATATAAAGGATATGCGAAAGGTCGTTATTCCACATCAGTCTCAGGCCGTTAGCCTTTGCGATTTCATCGGCCTTGGAGGAGGCTGCTTTTTTCAGATACCCGCAATAGGAGTCTTTCCAGTTATCGGAAGTATTCTCGCCGTAGCCCACAACAGTTGCATCGAAGTATTTTTTCTCCGTGCTGCTGACCACAGAGAACTCAAATCCGCACAGCTCGTCTCTGAATCTGAACTTCACGCCGTCGCTCAGAGTTTCCTTTCCGGAATACTCAGCGGCAGGGTAATTTTTGCTGACATACTCTTTAGCCTGATCCTCGGTGAGGAGCTTGACATCCTCTGCTTTCCCGGCACATCCTGTAAACATCATAACGCAGGCCGCCAAAGCGAGAACAGCAGCGAATGCTCTTAACTTAAATGATATCATATCATTTTTCCTCTTTTCAGCTGTCAATGATGTCGATATAAGCCTTGATGATCTTCACGCAGACAGCGAAATCAAGGCGGCTGGTATCGAGGCAGATATTATAATTCGTAGCATTGAGCCAGTCGCGGCCGGTATAATACTTATAGTACTGGCTTCTGTCCTTATTGGTCTTCTCCACCAGTTTGCGAGCTTCCTTCTCGTCCCAGCCGTAAGCCTCCATAACATTCCTGACGGCTGTGGCCTCATCGGAGCATATAAAGAGCTTTATCACGTCGCTGCGGTCAGAGAGTATGAAATCGGCGCATCTTCCGACGATGACTGCCGGCTCCTTATCAGCGAGCTCCTTGATTATCTTAGCCTGAAAATTAAAAAGGTTTCGGTCGGAGGTGAAATCCTTGCTGGAGGGATCGATAACGCCGCCTTTATAGACGCCGCCGCGCTTGATGAATGAGGTCTTGAGCTTCTCATCGACTCTGCCGAAAAAGGCTTCGTTGATGCCGCTGTCCTCACTGGCGAGTCTGATAAGGTCCTTATCGTAATACTTTATCCCCAGCTCTTCCGAGAGCATTTTTCCGATAGTTCTTCCGCCGCTGCCCATACCGCGTGCGATAGTGATTATGCGTGCCATATCCGAAAACCTCCTTACTCGCCGAGATAAGCCTTCTTGACCTTTTCGTCGTTGATAAGGTCGGAGGCTTTGCCCGAGAGAGTTATCCTTCCTGTTTCAAGTACATAAGCCCTGTCGGCGATAGCAAGCGCCTTTTTGGCGTTCTGCTCGACAAGAAGAACGGTCATACCGTCCTTTCTGATTGACTCGATTATATCGAATATCTCGCTGACGAATATGGGTGAAAGCCCCATAGAGGGCTCATCCATAACGATGATCTTAGGTCTTGACATCAGGGCCCTTCCCATAGCGAGCATCTGCTGCTCACCTCCCGAGAGGGTGCCGGCGATCTGGGACTTTCTTTCCTCAAGTCTCGGAAAGCGCTTATAGATCAAATTCATATCCTCGGCGATGCCGTCCTTGTCATTTCTTGTGAAGGCGCCGAGCTTCAGGTTATCGAGCACTGTCAGCTGCTGGAAGATACGCCGTCCCTCGGGGACGTGGGCGATGCCCATTTTGACTATCTTATGTGCGGGAGTCTTCGTAAGCTCGGTCCCGTTGAACATAATAGAGCCGGATTTCGCAGGAAGGATGCCTGTAAGCGTATGCAGCGTAGTGGTCTTGCCTGCGCCGTTCGCACCGATCAGCGCGATGACCTCGCCCTCATTGACCTCAAAGGAGATGCCTTTGAGGGCCTGTATAACTCCGTAGAACACGGATAGGTCTTTTATCTCTAACATTGCCATAATGCTGCCCCCCTTACTCGCCCAAGTAGGCCTTGATGACTTCCGGATCGGAGAGCACCTCGCTGGTCTTGCCCTCGCAGAGCAGCTGACCGAAATTGAGCACAGAAAGCTTCTCGCAAATACCGGATACCAGGAACATATCGTGCTCTATGAGCAGCACCGTTACCTTGAAATCGTCTCTTACCGTGAGGATCGTGTTCATAAGCCCTGCCGTTTCCTTCGGGTTCATACCCGCCGCAGGCTCATCAAGGAGCAGCAGCTTGGGATCGGTGGCAAGAGCTCTCGCTATCTCGAGCTTTCTCTGCTTGCCGTAGGGCAGGTTGGAAGCAAGGGTATCCGCATCGTCAACGAGGTCGAAAGGCCTGAGAAGCTCCATAGCCCTTTCGGTCATTTCCTTTTCCTTACGGAAATACTTAGGCAGCCTGAATATGCCAGCCGCGGTGGAATATGCATAGTGGTTCGAGAGCCCGGCCTTGACGTTATCAAGTACGGAAAGGTTTGAAAAGAGCCTTATATTCTGGAAAGTTCTGGCGATGCCGGCTTTATTGATCTCGATATTGCTTTTGCCGGTGATATTCTGCCCATCAAGGCGGATAGTGCCGTCGGTGGGTTTATATACGCCGGTGAGCAGGTTGAAGATAGTGGTCTTGCCGGCGCCGTTCGGCCCGATGAGGCCGTAGAGATCTCCCTTTTCGATAGTGAGCGAAAAATCGTCAACGGCACGCAGACCTCCGAAGGAGATGCCAAGTTTTTTGACTTCAAGCAATGCCATATCACTCACCCTCCTTTACAGCGGAGTCCTTCTTGAATACCAGCCCTTTGAGTCTGCTTAAGCTGGCGGCAAAGAATCCGCGGATCTTAGCGTTGGAGGTAAATATCATCATAACGATGAGCACGATGGAATAAATGAGCATTCTGTAATTGTTGATGCTTCTGAGGACCTCGGGCAGATAGGTCAGCACGATAGCGGCGATAACGCTTCCGCGGATATTCCCGATACCGCCCAGGACGACGAACACCAGCACGAGTATCGACAGGTTATAGTCGAACTTGGAAGCCTGGAGCGAAGCGAGGTTATGGGAGAACAGCGAACCTGCGACGCCTCCGAGAAAAGCGGTGAGACCGAAGGTTATGAGCTTATACTTAGTGATATTTATACCTATGGACTCGGCGGCGATGCGGTTATCCCTGATAGACATAACGATCCTTCCGGTCCTGGAATTCACGAAGTTATAGAGTATTATGAGCGACAGCATCAGGACGATGAAGCCGATCTCGAAGGTGGAGTCCTTGGGGGTGCCGGAGATACCAAGGGCGCCGTTTATGAGCATTTTGCCGTCGGGTGCCAGGCCGAGGTCTCCCTGACTGGTCAGTGAAAAATGGAGCCCGCTGCTGTCATAGCCCACATAGAGCGCTGCAAACACGTTTTTGATTATCTCTCCGAAGGCAAGGGTAACTATAGCAAGATAGTCACCGCGGAGCCTTAGGACGGGTATCCCGATGAGCACGCCGAACAGAGCTGCAAAGCAGCCGCCAATAAGGATAGCGATAGGGAACCTGACCCACGCAGAGGTTATAGTATCCTTGGTAACGACGGAGAATATAGCGCTGGAATAGGCGCCTATACACATAAACCCGGCCTGTCCGAGACTGAGCTCACCGAGGACGCCGACTGTCAGGTTAAGGGATGCGGCGGCTATGGAATATACACAGAATGGTATGAGCAGGCCTTTGAACATATTGCTGGCGCTGCCGGTGGAGATCATTATCTCTACCGCAATGAACGCGGCGATGAGCATTGCATAGGTTATGAAGCTCTTGCGCGCTGCAGGTTTTAAGAATCGCTTCAAGATCATCGTTCCTTTCTCCGAATCAGACTTTTTCGTTGACCTTCTTGCCGAGTATGCCGGTGGGCTTGACCATAAGCACCACTATAAGCACAGCGAAGACTATCGCATCGGCAAGCTGCGGTGAGATATAGGCTCGTCCGAGGATCTCGATAACGCCGATGAGCAGGCCTCCGATCATAGCGCCGGGGATAGAACCGATGCCGCCGAAAACTGCGGCGACGAAGGCTTTGATGCCGGGCATAGCGCCGGTGGTATTGGAAAGTACGGGATAAGTTGAACAAAGCAGGGCGCCTGCAACTGCAGCGAGGCCCGAACCTATGGCAAAGGTAAGGGAGATAGTCTTATTGACGTTGATGCCCATAAGTCTTGCTGCGTCCTTATCCTCGGAGACAGCGAGCATGGCGCGCCCGCTCTTGGTCTTATTGATGAACAGCGAAAGGAATATGACTATCAGCACAGATATGATTATGGATGCAACAGCCTCGCTCTTGATAACGATCTGTCCGTCGAAAAGGGATATTTTCGGGATATTCACGACAGATGTAAATGTAACGGGCTTTTCGCCGAATATGAGCAGGGCCATATTCTGCAGGAAGTAGCTGACGCCTATGGCGGTTATCAGCACAGCCAGCGAGGTAGCCTGTCTGAGCGGCTTATACGCGATCTTCTCAATGACTATACCGAGTATGGTACAGCAGAGAATGGCGATCAGCACCGAGAGGTAGCCGTTCAAGTGCATAGATGTCATTGCGGTAAAGATGACATAACCACCCACCATTATGACATCGCCGTGTGCGAAGTTGAGCATTTTGGCGATACCGTAAACGAGCGTATAGCCCAGAGCGATAACGGCATAGATGCTTCCGAGGCTTATGCCGTTTATAAGGTTGTCCAGAAAAGCCATTACAGAACATTCCTTCCGATAATTATAATCAAATATAGTATATTATAACATATCTGCGCAGCAAATGCAACACCAAACAGTTAAAAAATCTCATTTTGTTACAATTCGTTTCGATACATTATGCACAATCACCTTAAAAAAAAGCCGGCAGCGGGTCAAACCGCCGTCGGCTCTCTGATGATGAATATTTATGCTGTGATTTACTGGAGAGCGGAATAAGCGCCGTCCTTGATGACAACAGCCTTAGGTGCCTTGGAAACTGCACCGTCAGCAGTCCAGGTCATACCAGTACCGGTAAGGCCGTCGAAGCTGAAGCCGTTGGAGATAGCAGCCTTGAGCTTGTCGCACATCTCAGATGCGGACATATCAGCAGTGATGCCCTCCTGCTTAACGAGCTTGGCTATGACCTTTACGCAGTCGTAAGCATCAGCAGCGAACTGGTTGGGAGTCTCGTCATTGTAAGCAGCCTTATAGTCTGCAACGAACTTCTTTGTAGCCTCGTCGTCAGCGTCTGCAGCGAAAGGAGTCAGGAGCATAACGCCCTCAGCCAGCTTGGTGTCGAAGTTCTCAACAGAAAGGATACCGTCAAGGCCGTCGCAGCCGAAGAAGATAGGCGAATAGTCAGCGCTCTTGGACTGGGAAAGGATCAGAGAAGCCTCGGTATAGTAGATAGGCAGGAACACGAGCTCAGCGCCCTTGTTCTTTGCATCTGCGATCTGAGCCGAGAAGTCGGTCTTGGAATCCTTGGTGAATGCGCCCTCGGAAACGACCTCAAGTCCCTTAACTGAAGCCTCAGACTTGAAGGTGTTGTAGATACCGGAAGAATAAGCATCGGAGCTGTCATAGATGATAGCGACCTTCTTAGCTACATTCTTGTCTGCGATATAGTCAGCGGAAGCCTTGCCCTGGTTGGGGTCAGTGAAGCATACCTGGAAGCAGTTGTCGTTCCTGATGACATCCTGAGCGGAAGCGGAGGGAGTCAACTGGAAGATGTTATCTGCCTTGGTCTGGTCGATAACAGCCAGGCAGGAGCCTGTTGTTACAGTACCTACCATAATGTCCATACCCTTATCCTTGAGGGTATTGTAAGCATTTACAGCCTTATCGGCGGGATCTGCCTCGTCGTCCTCGAATACGACAGAGAACTTGATATCACCAAGCTCGCCGGAAGCGTTAACGTCCTTAACGGCAAGCTCAACAGCGTTCTTAACGCCTACGCCGTACTGTGCAGCACCGCCTGTGAGAGGGCCGCTGCCGCCGATCACGATAGTATTGGAGCTATCGCCTTCCTTACCGTCGCCGGAACCGCCGGATTTGCCCGAATCTGTGCTTCCGCAGGATGCAAGGCAGGAAGCTGCCATTACAGCGGTAAGCGAGAGAGCGAGCATTTTCTTGATCATTTTCATACTTGTCACTCCTTACAATATTTCAAAACAACAGTTTTGGATATTATCAATATAACACCTTAAAGCGCCCTTTGTCAACGTTAAATCCTACAAACTTTTTAAATGGCCCGGGAGCATTATAGGCATTTTACACACAAAAAAGCATACATTATTGTACAACACTGACATACAGCATTATAAGGCTCTGTATCAGGCGCAGATGCGGCAGCATAGTATGAATTGTCACACTAAAAACAGTGACAGAGAATACAACAGGAGGATATATATGGACAATACAGATACAAGTCTGCTGGGCAGGCTTCTGGCATCCGACGGCGAGAGCACGGCCGGTGCGGTGATATGTGAAACTCCGAGGGCTGTTCTGCCGGGGGAGATGCCTTACGCTATGGCATACGTACCCTACCAGCAATGGACGAAGGTATATGACAGCGAGGCAGGGCTGGAGCGGGGGACGGTATTCCCCTGTCTTGACAAGCCCTTCATCGGGGAGGAGGCAGTAAAGAATGTCTGACGGGAAAATGAAGCTATTGAAAAAGATACAGGCGGAGTCCTTTGCAGTAGTTGAAGCGAACCTTTATCTTGACACTCATCCGACCTGCAAAGACGGGCTGGAATACTTCCGCAGGCACAAGGAGCTGTGCGAAAAACTGAAAAAGGAATACGAAGAGAAATACGGTCCGCTTACGGCAGCAGCCTCTGAGAGTACCAAGAAATGGGAATGGGTGACGGAGCCTTTTCCCTGGGAGCTTGATGCAAACAAAGGAGGGAACAACTGATGTGGCAATACGAGAAGAAATTACAGTACCCGGTAAAGATAGCGAACCCTAATCCTACGCTGGCAAAGGTCATTATCTCACAGCTTGGCGGTCCTGACGGTGAACTGGGTGCTTCGATGAGATATCTCAATCAGCGTTACTCAGCGCCATGCCGTGAGGTACAGGCCATTCTTTCAGACATCGGTACTGAAGAACTGGCGCATATGGAGATGATCTCGGCGATCCTTTATCAGCTGACGCGGGATCTTTCGGTGAAGGAGATCAAAGAGGCGGGCTTTGACGCATACTTTGTGGACCACACCACCGGGATATATCCTCAGGCGGCTTCGGGAGTTCCCTTCACTGCGGCATACTTCCAGTCAAAGGGAGATCCTATCACTGATCTGCACGAGGATCTGGCAGCGGAGCAGAAGGCAAGGACCACCTATGACAATCTGCTGCGGCTGATAGACGATCCGGATGTACGCGATCCGATAAAGTTCCTGCGTGAGAGGGAGATAGTCCACTACCAGCGTTTCGGAGAGGGACTGGCGATGGTTCAGGAAATGCTGGACTCGAAGAACTTCTATGCTTTCAATCCTTCATTTGACAAGTAAGTACTGACCGTCCGTATAATAAAGGGACGGATCGCAGTTTGTGCGGTGCGCAGGATGCGGGTATTACCCACATCCTGCTTTGCCATGTAAGCTGTTTATAGGGATGCATCATCGCATATATGACTACTGCCGTGAGCGATACATATATATTGTGATTTAATCATTGACAAAACAGCAGGTCTTGTGTTATAATAAAGTTTGGTATGTTCGGCATTATATAAATAGGTACGAAAGGACGTTTCTGATGCCCAAGAAAAAGGATTACGATAACGAATCTATGAAGCTCCTCAAAGACGAGGAGCGTGTAAGACTGAGACCTGCCGTTATCTTCGGCTCCGACGGTCTCGACGGATGCAAGCACGCTGTTTTCGAGATACTCTCCAACTCCATTGACGAGGCGAGAGAAGGATACGGTGACAAGATCGTTGTCACCAGATACAGCGATCTCTCGATCGAGGTGGAGGATTACGGACGCGGCTGCCCGGTAGATTACAACAAGATCGAAAAGCGCTACAACTGGGAGATAGTTTACTGCGAGCTGTACGGCGGAAGCAAGTATGACAACAACTCCGGCGAAAACTATGAATACTCTCTCGGCCTTAACGGTCTCGGTGCCTGTGCGACGCAGTATGCATCCGAGTATATGGACGTGGAGGTCTGCCGCGACAAGCAGATCTACCGTCTGCACTTCGAGAAAGGCAAGAACGTGGGAGGACTCCACTCCGAGCCCACTCCACGCAAGCGCACCGGTACCCGCACCCGCTGGAAGCCGGATCTTGAGGTGTTCACCGACATTGACATAGAGCCGGAGTATTACCACGATATGCTCAAAAAGCAGGCCGTGGTAAACCCCAATGTGCAGTTCGTTTTCCGCGAGCAGCAGCCCGGAGGAGCCTTCAAAGAGACAGTTTACTGCTACGAGAACGGCATCGCTGACTATGTGGCAGAGCTTGTGGGCGAGGATGCCCTGACTTCCATCCAGTTCGTTCAGGGAGACCGCAAGGGACGCGACCGCGAGGACAAGGACGAATACAAGGTAAAGCTGGGCGTGGCATTCACCTTCTCCAATAAGATGAAGCTGCAGGAATACTTTCACAACTCCAGCTTTCTGGAGCACGGCGGCTCCCCGCAGGAGGCTGTCAAGGCGGCGTTCCAGTCCCAGATAAACGCCTACCTCAAAAACAACAACAAGTATCTTAAAAACGAAAAGGCTATATCCTTTGTGGATGTGGACGAAAGCCTTGTGCTGGTGTCCAGCTCCTTCTCGACGCAGACCTCCTACGCCAATCAGACCAAGAAGGCTATCACCAACAAGTTCATAAAGGAATGTATGACCGAGTTCTTAAAGCATCAGCTTGAGGTCTATTTCATCGAGAACCCGGACGAGGCAGTAAAGATCGCCGAGCAGGTACTGATAAACAAGCGCAGCCGCGAGCACGCCGAGAAGTCCCGTCTTAACATCGCCAAGAAGCTGACCGGGACCATTGATCTTTCCAATCAGGTGCAGAAGTTCGTTGACTGCCGCTCCAAGGATCTCTCCAAGAGGGAGCTCTACATCGTGGAGGGCGACTCGGCCCTGGGTTCCGTCAAGATGGCAAGGGACTCGGAGTTCCAGGCCGTTATGCCGGTAAGAGGAAAGATACTCAACTGTCTGAAGGCTGACTACGACCGCATTTTCAAGAGCGAGATAATCACAGACCTTGTTAAGGTGCTGGGATGCGGTGTTGAGGTAAAGAGCAAAGCAAACAAGGATCTGTCACTGTTCAATCTGGAGAACCTGAAATGGAACAAGATCATAATCTGCACCGATGCAGACTATGACGGTTTCCAGATCAGGACACTGATACTGACGATGATCTACCGTCTGTGCCCGACGCTTATCGAGCAGGGCTATGTGTTCATTGCAGAGTCACCCCTTTATGAGATCACCGTGAAGGAAAAGAAGGGCGAGAAGAAATACTTCGCCTATGACGAGACGGAAAAGGCTGATATACTGAAGCAGATCGACGGGAAGAAGTACATCCTCCAGCGCTCGAAAGGTCTCGGTGAGAACGAGGCGGATATGATGGCTCTGACTACGATGAACCCGGACACCCGAAGGCTCATCAAAGTCAACCCCGACAACGTGGAGGACACGGCTTATATGTTCGATATGCTGCTCGGAGATGATCTCCAGGGCAGAAAGGATTTCATCAGCAAATACGGACACGACTATATTGAAATGGCTGACATCAGCTGATATACAGTACAAACGACTATCAAAACGAATGAGGTAGAATGATTTGGCTAAGAAGAAAAAAGATGAGACAAGACCTAAGCTCACTCCCGAGCAGGCGAACGCCTATATCGCAGGTGCAGGACAGGTGGTTGAGGAACCTATCACGCTGACTCTCGAAAAAAACTATATGCCCTACGCTATGAGCGTTATAGTATCGCGGGCGTTCCCGGAGATCGACGGATTCAAGCCCTCGCACAGAAAGCTGCTTTATACAATGTATAAAATGGGACTGCTCACCGGCGGACTCACCAAGAGCGCAAATATCGTCGGTCAGACTATGAGGCTCAATCCTCACGGCGACGCAGCCATCTATGAGACTATGGTACGTCTTGCAAAGGGAAACGAGACACTGCTGCACCCCTATGTTATGTCTAAGGGGAACTTCGGAAAGGCCTATTCGAGAGACATGGCTTACGCTGCCTCGAGATACACCGAGGCAAAGCTGGACCCGATATGCAACGAGCTGTTCCGTGACATCGACAAGGACACCGTGGACTTCGTACCCAACTATGACAACACGATGCAGGAACCCACGCTGTTCCCTGCCACTTTCCCGACCATACTCGTAAATGCAAACGTGGGCATCGGTGTATCCATGGCTTCGTCGGTGTGCTCCTTCAACCTTGCGGAGGTATGCGAAACGACGATAGCTTTGATGAAAAATCCGGAGCACAATGCTCTTGAGACTCTCAAAGGACCGGACTTCCCCGGAGGGGCTTCCCTGCTCTATGACGAGGAGGAGCTTGACAGGATCTACCGCACAGGACGCGGCTCGGTAAAGCTCAGGGCGAAGTATCAGTTCGACAAGGATACAAAGACTATTGAGATAATCGAGATACCGGCGACCACGACCATTGAGGCGATAAAGGAAAAGATCATAGCCCTCGTAAAGGCAGGAAAGATCAAAGAGATCTCCGACGTGCGCGATGAGAGTGATCTGAACGGTCTGAAAATAGGCATCGACATCAAGAAGGGCGTTGATCCCGACAAGCTGATGCAGAAGCTGTACAGGCTGACTCCCCTGCAGGATTCCTATGCCTGCAACTTCAATATACTCGTTCACGGCTATCCCAGGGTAATGGGAGTATATGACATAATCCGCGAGTGGGTGGCCTTCCGTATGGACTGCGTGAAGCGCCGCATCACCTTCGATCTCAATAAGAAGCAGGAAAAGCTGCATCTGCTCAAAGCTCTCGGAAAGATACTTCTTGACATCGACAAGGCGATCAGGATCATCCGCGAGACCGAGGAGGAAGCTGAGGTCATCCCCAACCTGATGATAGGCTTCTCCATAGACGAGGTTCAGGCTGAGTACATTGCTGAGATCAAGCTGCGTCACCTCAACCGCGAGTACATTATGAAGCGCCTCGACGAAACAAAGTCGCTCGAACAGGAGATCGCCGAGCTGAAGGACATCCTCGCCAGCGACAGGAAGATCAAAAACGTTATGATCGCCGAGCTGAAAGAAGTGATCAAGAAATACGGTCAGCCGAGAAGGACTCAGTTCTTCTACAAGAACGAGATCGAGGAGGTCGAGGAGGATGACGAGACTCCCGACTATGCCTGCACCGCGTTCCTGTCGCGGAGCGGATACTTCAAGAAGATAACTCCCCAGTCGCTGAGAATGGCCAGCGAGCAGAAATACAAGGAGGGCGACTGTCCTTCTCAGGAGATAGAGATCACCAACAAGACCGAGATACTGTTCTTCACCGACAAAGCACAGGTCTATAAGTCGAGGGCTTCCGCCTTTGAGGATACGAAAGCATCGGCGCTGGGCGATTTCATACCCGCAAAGCTCGGCTTTGACGAAGGCGAGAACGTGACCTCGATGGTAGTTACTGCCGATTATGAGGGATACCTGATCTTCGTATTTGAAAACGGCAAGGCAGCCAAGGTACCGCTGAACGCCTATGAGACCAAGCAGAACCGCAAGAAGCTTAATAACGCTTACTCATCCAAGTCGAAGCTCGTGGCGGTGTTCCACATCGGAACGAATGAAGAGATAATGCTCCGCTCGTCAAACGGGCGGGCGATGATCTTTGACACGGCTCTCCTGCTGCCCAAGACGACGAGAGACACTCAGGGCGTGCAGGTGATGACGCTCAAAGCCAAAGGCTCACAGGTGGACAAGGCATTCATTCTGACTCCCGAGCAAGCTGACGGTCTGGCGAAATACCGCAGCAAGACCATCCCCGTAGCCGGGAGCTTTGCCAAGGACATCCCAGATCCCGATCAGATGACGATACTGTAAACCAAAAGCCCGGTCGGCGTCCTCATACGCAGATCGGGCGATTTTCTGTCCTGTGAAAAAAAGTTCGGTTTACCCCTTGACAAACTGTTCGGTTTTTGGTATAATATATAGGTACTTGATGTGCGGGGTATTAGCGCAGCTGGGAGCGCACCACACTGGCAGTGTGGGGGTCAGGGGTTCAAGTCCCCTATACTCCACCAAATCACAAACCGCGTAGATGCGTAAACCGCGCAAATACGCGGTTTGCTTTTATCCTCAAATTTGATAAATTATCTGTATTTCAATAAAATATGACACGTTTCAATATATATATGACACGAAATATGACACGAAAACGCCTGAGATCATTTCCCAGGCGTTTATTGTTCTTATGAAATCCTCATTGTTTGCGCAAGCTCTCTTTTTCGTATGATTGCACAAAACAAAGGCCATTTTTTTGTGCAAAAAAATAAAAGCCCCGAAAAAGGGCTTTTATTTCCTGCTTCGCCTATTTCAGCTCCCCGAACAGCATCTCATTCTCCTAAAGCAATTACACCTGAAAAAGCATATTTATCAGATGCTCCAAGCTGCACGATCTTTCCTGAGATAACAAAGTCGCCTACATACGGAGACATCAGCGCCATATAGATTCCAGGTATCACACTTCCTGCCGATGTTGCAACAGGGAGAATTGACATTATAGCTGAATTGTATATCCCTCCAAAAACAATCGGCCCTGACGCAGATTGTGATGTGTATTTATAAGGTGTAATATCATATGCCTGTGTGGTATTCTCAATATCCCAAACTTCTATACTTCTAAGACCGGAATTGCCTATTGATGTTGATACATTTGCTATCGTGATAACACAAGTATCTCCGTCGGTGTTTTTGCAAATGAACACCGAGCCTGTTGACATACAGGCAAGAAAAATGCCCTTTGAAGTCTTATATGCTGTTTTGATATTCCCAGTTGAAACACCCGAAATATTCCAGAAACATCTTGTCACAGCAGTTTCCGACCCGACAGGGATGATAGATATATCTGTTCTGTATATCCTGCTCGAACCACTTCCCGAGATGTTGTATGATATGGAAAGCACAACCTGTTCGCCGATCTTGCATTCGATCGTACTGCCGTTCATCGCTATTTCGTCAAAGTAGTCAGCAGCATTGTCAATGAGCCAAGCCCCGACTTCGTTGATAGTGTAATTGCTGAATACCGTTTTTTCTATCGCCATTGCTTATTCCTCCTCAAGTTCCTCAAGTTCTGTGACCGTTCCTGCTGTTCCTGCACATCCGGCTTGCAGGATGACTGTTTCTCCGATCAGATTCTTCTCGACCATCCCCACGATACCGAAGAAAATATCATTTCCGTTGATTGTCGCCATAGTCTATACCTCCTTAGTCTATAAGAAACTCACAGTCAAGCTGCACCCAATGGGAACCCGTGACCGTGTCTCCTGAGTAGGTTTTAAAATAGTTGATATTAATGGTCCCCGCAGCAGTTATGTAAAGACGTGCCTGTCTGTCGCCCTCTCCGGGGACAAGCCTGTAAGTGCTCTTTGCAGGCGTGAACCCCGCGGGAAGATTTGCAAAAACTGTTGTGATCTCCGTTACTGCATCCATATCAACAATGATCTGACCTCTGACATATACCTTTGTACCGATGCGTCTGTATTTGGGGACGGGCGAACCTGCCGAGAAGCCCGCTCCGGATATTTCAAGATCAAACCAGCCCGCCTCATTCGATAAGCATACCCACCCGGAGAGCGATATGCCGTCCGGGGAGTAAAAAGCTGTGCAGTAATACCGCTTATACCCACATACAAACTCGAACACGCCCGTTTTATCATCTGTGACCGTCAGCGTTACAACTGCAGCCTGAGAACTTCTGGGGTCGTTTACGACAACAGCCGGATATATGTCAGTATTGCTTGTACTCTCGATACGGTAGACCTTGATCCCGCTTCCGCCGTAGGTACTGAATATCTCCTGAA
Organism: Ruminococcus sp.; assembly: GCA_017526445.1. GTDB lineage: Bacteria > Bacillota > Clostridia > Oscillospirales > Ruminococcaceae > FB2012. The sequence goes on from JAFXRI010000024.1 coordinate 48,099, forward strand.
GGGGAATCGTACTGTCGAGGGTGCCGAGATCTTTTATCCGCCCATCCATTTCCGCTGCAGCCTGCTGTAATGCTGCGATCGCTGCAAGCACGTCTTCGGCACTGGTGTCGTCGGTTTTGATGTACAGAACGTTCGGCAGAGGCTCGAGGATATTATTATATTCTTCGGTCGTACCCAGCCAGATCCGAAAACCTACACCGTGATTGATCTCGTTCAGGGTAGTAATAGATCCTACAGTCACATCGGATATTACGCCGGACTCGATGATCTGATAAAGCATTGTTGAGATCTGCTCGATCGTAACGCCTCTGGCTTCCATTTCCTGCAAAGCAGCCTTTCTGCTCATTAAGATATCGATTATATCCATTTACTCCTCACCTCCCCACTCGTGCCACTCGTTGTCGAATCCCAGCAGGAACACCCTGCCCTCGTCGGGGATCAATGCCGCCGAACCCGGAACCATGATACGCCCGCTGAGGCCGTCATATGCCGGCAGGCTGGACACGTTCGATACAAAAAGCGTTGCCTCGACTGTCCTGACACCATTAGGGGCATCAAGAGATATGGTCTTTTCCTCGCTGATCCTTACCATAATTTCGCCTCCTTTACTTCAATGCCTCATAAAGCCTGCGGACGAAGTTCTCGCCTGCACAGCCTGTTTCCTTATATCCCCAGCGCCTTTGCAGGGCTGACACTGCCTTTACTGCGCTGTCGTCATACACCTTGCTGTCGCTCACGGTGAAATTGTGGAGCTTTATGATCTTTGCGAGCTTGAGCATAGACTTCACGGCGAGAGAACCGACGGTCTTGTCGCCCTTTTTATAGCAGCTGCCCTTGTCAAGTACAGGCAGGTCGCCGAGGACCTTACTCTGATCCTTTGCCCGAAGGACTCCGAGCACAGGATTACAGCCGTCCACGCCGTAGCTGTAAGCGAAGTGATGCTCTACACGCTGTGTTGGTTCGTGCTTGCCCAGGGTGTTCTGCTCTATCGAGCTGAACCAATCCTTGTTTCCTGAGCCGTCTGCAATGGCAACGTGCCCCCAGGTCCCGCCGCCCCAGATGACAATGTCTCCCTTCTGGCAGACAAGCTCTCTGCTGTTGGGTATGCGGTCAAAGCTTTTCACAAGTGCAGGATAGCTCGCAAAGTTGTTATAAAAATCTCTTGCCCCCTGCACCCATACGCCGGTGATCCCGAAAACGTCTTTCAGATACTGATCGGCGAGATCCACGCACTGCACGCCCGCTGTACCGTCGTAGTCCACGGCTTTCCCGAGATACTTTTTCTCGAATTCGTTGTAGGTCATTTTTCATCCTCCTTGTCTTTATTATCGCCTATAAGGCGGAAACGCTTGATAAGCTTCCCGATCCACCGAGCATCGGGGAATATTTCGGAGAGGTTCTCCAGCACCGAGACGATCTCCATTACTATTATGTAAATGAACACCCCGAATGCGGTCACCGCGCCTGAGATCTCTGTCAGCTGAGGGCTTTCATAGTATCTCCCGAGTTGTTCGAGACCGATGTTCAGGCCTATGGCTGATCCCATAATGAAAACTTCACAGACCTTATTGAGGCCGCCTATGCGCATTTTTTTGCTGTTTACTGTGCTTGTGCCGTAGGCTTTTATGTAGCCTGTTACAAAATCGGTAAGCGCAGCACCTACCACGATAAGCAGCATAATGATATACTTCATGCTCTCACCCCCTTTATGTCGGGATGACAAACGGTGTTGAACTGCCGTTATCATAAAAGCTTCCCGTGATCTTGTCGAGAAGCCCGATATGGCCGTCGGTGTCTCTCTGAGCAGGGACGAGGTTGTGAAGTAGCGTGCCGGATGTGTTGTCATAGATCTTGGCGCTGTATAGAGTCATTTGTACGATGCTGAAAACTATGTCGTTGGCCGGGACATCGCCTCGGAACCCGAAAAGTCTGATAGGAACAGCTGTGCTTCCTTGACAGCCGCCAACAAGTGTCCAGGTATGGCGCTCTGCCCATATATTCTGCGACGCTGTAGTTTCCGTTAACTCAGCGCCGTTATAGCTTCCCATTGCCACCTGCGGTGCAGCGCTGATCGTGTCCATAAACATAGCGATCTTCTCAGTGGATGTAATTGGCGAGATCGCTGTCGCGGCACCAAAGAAAAAGTCTCCGGAAGCCGGCTCAAAATTTGAGAACATACAGTCGAATTCGATCCTCTGCGAGCTGAGGTCCATATAAATGTCTGTATCGACGAACTGCTGCCCGGTGCTGCGAATGTACTCGATCTCTGAATATCCCGATGAACGAGTATATCTGACCGTTACATAAGCCTTGCAGCTGCTGCGGTCGGTGGTACCGTTATATACTGTCAGATCTGTATCGGACAGGCTGTAACAGGTAGCATCGATGGGAACGGCCGAGGCTCCGTCGGTGCCTATCGGCATACACTCCAACGGCCGGGAAAAACCCGATCCGATAAGCTGTCCTCTGCTTTCAACTATCTCTCCGAGGGAAGATATGCCGAGAGATACGGTGACCGCCCTTGAGGTGCTGTCTCCGAGGGGTGATACGACGTATGTTTTCTCGAACAGTGCGCTGCCATCTATCCAGGTTCCGATGCACTGTTCCGTTGCAGAATAGACACGGCGAGGCACGGGCTCGCCGCTGCGTAAAGCGATATACCCGCTTGAGGGCAGCGTGCGGTACTCTATCCACACGCTGTCACCTTCGGTGAGTGTTTCCGAGCTTTTATTCAGCAGCTCGTGTTCTGTACCGCCCGTGAGCCTGACTCTCGCTTTCTGCTGAAGGCTGTCTACCGACAGCACCACGGCAGATTCACGCTTCACAGGCTGCATCTGACTGATTCTTTCTGACGCAAGCTTGCCCACAAGCTCGTTAAGCTTATTCATATCCGATCACGCTCCTGTTTGAGGGCATAAAGGCTGTATTTGATGCCTTGACACCCATTGCTCTGCTGCCCAGGTCTATGCTCAGGCTGTCTATGACGAAATCCTCGTCTTTATAGCGTATCACCTTGTCAACGTCGAAATGTGGGAGGTATATGCTTGTAAAAGCTTCCGAAACGCTGTCCCGCGTTCTCTGGAGGAGCAGATACTCAGCGTACTCCCGGCACTTAGCAAGGCTGTCGCCCGAGGATGTATCGCCTATGGAGATATACCTCACGGGCGGATCCGCCCAGCGCTCCCCGACTGCTCCGACGTTGACAGGCGACTGAGCATTGAGGTTTCTGGCAGTATATGATACTGTCTCGCCGCTGACACTGTCCGAGGCTACAGTAACGCAGTTGACGCCGTCAAAGCGGTGTGTTCCCACCTCCGAGCCTGCCTGCACCGTCTTGTCCCGGTCACTGTATCTGTAGATATACCCAAGGTGAATATACCACTCCGGACGGCTGTATGTAGGCCTGCGCTGGAATACCAGATGCCCCGCGGGATTGTAGTAACAGTCAGCGCCGTACATCTCCGCAAGCCGTGTGATGATGTCGCCGTAATGCTGCCCTGCTGACAGAGCTATGTCGGAATAGAGCGGCTCTGCGTCGAAATACGGATCTATGAGCGGAGGCACGGGATCTATGGGATACCCGCACCCGATATCGCGGAGCAGAGCCTCGCGGATGACCTCCCCGACATAGACCGTCCCTCGGGAGATATCTGTGGAGAACGGGGTGCTGAGCGTGCCGACATTGTACTCGCCGTTAAGGTTTGCGTACTTATCGACTCCAGAGAGTCTGACGACCCCCCGAGTGATCTGAGCTTCGCTGCACAGAAACACCCCTTGTGAGAAACGGTAAGTGTCGGTACCGTCGCTGAGTTCTGCCAGGATCTTGATCTTCCTGTTGTACCAAATATCCGAGTTCTTGTTTGGCGTGAAGATGCCGTCTTTGTCGTAGAGCTTCAGCGAAAGGCTTCTGCGGCATCCGTTCCCCTTGTTTACAGTCAGGCCGCTTTCACTCCTGACGATCTCGGCGCTGTACTCGCCCAAGGCATTCTCCCAGTGGTCCAAAGGCTGTATCAAGAACTTTACGGCGCTGTCTTTATACAGAAGTTCCTCGCAGGCCTGCGAGATATAATCAGTGTAGATCATATCATCGCCTCCCCGGTCCTGCAGATCTCTGTCCAGCCGATGGTGTATGCCGTCATTCCTGTTTTGTAGTCCCTCGCTCTCGACAGAGAGGTCACAGTTACGATCCGTGCAGTCCCTGCGTTGTCGAGCATCAGGAAGGGCCCTTTGTATGACAGGAAACTATCCAGTGACGACTGGCGTCCGATACCGTCTATGATCGGCTCGGAGATGTCTCCCATCTGGTCTGCGAACACGGTCAGGCTCCCGCTTTCATACTCTGTCTCGTCATATATCGGCGAGGGCTGTCCTGTCTGCGTGCCGATAAGCTGAGTGCCGAGTACTCTGTCTGTATCGGACTGTTCGCTGTTGATATCGAAGTACATAGATCCTATGATGCTGAATTTCCGCCTGTGATATGATCTCTCGCCCTCGCGGAGCTTGGAGATCCTTACACGGCGGGATGTGACAGTGATGGTGCATACCGCAGGATCTGTCAGCAAACTGGCTGCGATGTAGGTATAGTTTTTTCCGCTTTCAGCGAAGCAGTCATCGAGATAGCTCCCGTGACCAAGTATGCCTACAAGCACGGCATTTCCGATACTTTCTGCGTCTGTGAATGTGCCTTCTGCCCGCCAGATGAACAGAGGGATCGAAAAGTCGTTCGAGCCCGTGATCCTGATCGTTCTTGCTGTTATATTTTCCTCGGCTGAGACCGAAGCACTCCCCCTGAACGGAGGCGATCCGGGAACGGCGCTCACCTGCACGCTCTTGTTTTCCTGCGTCATAACAGTGCAGCTCACTGCAAGCGGAGCTGTTCTCCACGGTGTTGGAAAAAGATCGGTGAAGGTATATGAAAAACTCTTGTCGCCTTGCTCATTATTGTACGAGAACCGATACCACTGCATAGCGACGTCTTCGTCCTGCTCATATGTTCCTTCTACTTTCACACCCTGGTAGTTTGTGCCGTCATATTCCGCGATGATCGTCACCTCGGGATCGCTTCGGCAGTACCAGAAAAACGGTTCGCATTCCAGGTAGTTAGAAATAAGTCTGAAAGGCGTGCCCGCCGTGACTGTTACGTCGCTTTCGAGCGTTGCTATGCCGGTATTCTTGCTGTAGCTGCTGATGAGCGTCTGGACTCCGCCGATTTCCAACATACAGCCGCCGATCAGTCTTCTGTTCGGCTCTTCACCGTAATAAACCGCGGGAATGATCGACGTGATGTCCTTCCCGATATTTACCTCTGTCGCAGCCGTTGCATCCTGCTGGATCCTGCCCGATCCCAGCAGTACATCATACTTTCCGGGGCCTGTGTTCTCGGGATGCTCAACAGACTCGGGGTAGTTCTGGAAGATCGTGGGGACCTCGGTGTAATCGTGGCCGAGATAGTATTCGAGGCCGGGGACATTGCCTCCGAAGCTCCCATAGAAGTATTCGCCGTTATGCTTGGCGATCATCTGCCCGCCTCTCGGATAATGCCAGGTGCGATGAGTGCCGGCAGTATTGTCATACTCCGAGAAACTGATCCACGAAAGGCTGTCACAGTTGACTTTGAATGAGAGCGTGTGAGTTTCGGTGGCATCCAGCGCCTGACCGTCTATGTTTATATTTGTAATCGTTCTGAGAGTTGATCTGCTCATTATTGACCTCCCGTCTGCCGGTCTCTGTCGGCTCTGTCGATATAATCTGAAAGATACTCGTCGAAAAACTTCCGCGCTTCGGAGTTCATCAGCGTGCGGAGCTGCTCCACCGTTCCGCTGTCGGCGGAACCTGATATATAGATGTTCCCGGCGTGATACTCGACGTTTACGTTCTGCTGCTTCGAGGATCCCGCCGAGGGCAGCCGCATCCCGGAAAGATCGGGCAGGAGGCTTGACAGATCATATCCTTGCAGATCGGGTGCCTTGATATCAAAACCGAACTTCTGTGAAAGCAGGGATGCAAGCTCCAGCTGCTTGGATTGCAGAGCCGCTGCAGCCTTGTCTATGGCTGCGGTGTCCTGCTCGGTGTGAAAACCTGCTGCAGCTGAAAAGACGTTCACCTGCTTGTTCTCTGCTCCCTCCAGCTGACGCCTTGCATCCCGGACAGCATTGATACGGTCGAGGAGTGTCTTTGTGTTTGACAGCTCTTCCTCCTGCTGCTTTTTAAGCCCGCTGTAAACTGTTTCCTCCAGCTTCTGATACTCTGTCAGATACTCGGCTCGGTTCTCGTAGTAGCGCTTGTTTATCTCCTCGAGCCTGCGGTAGTACTCCTCGGCAGAGATCTCACCCATTTTATAGAGATGCTCAACCTGGGTGATCTCCTGCTCGGCTGACTGTTTCCAGTAATCGGCCGCAGAAGACTGCGCGGTGCTGGAGACTGTGGAGGAGGCGCCATCGAAGTACTTGCCCGAGAAGATATCAGCGCATATCTGCCTGTATTCTTCTGCCCTGCCCTTGGCATCGCTCCACTGTTTATCAGCCTCGTCAAACTGCTTTTTCAGCTCCGGGAACAGCTGTTCATCGCTGAGACCGTACATCGCAGTTCGGCTCCGCTCATAATTGTACTTGTATGCGACGTCGTCATAGTCCTGCTTGGCAAGCCGTTCTGCTTCCTCGGCCTCGGTAAGCATCAGCCGCGCCTTTTCCTCGATGAGCTTCCGGATGCTTTCAGCTTCCAGCTCATAGCCCTCTGAGGTCTGATGTATGCTCCCGGCGAGCTCGGGGTATTTCTCGATGAGATCAAGCATCTGGGCGGTGGAATATTTCGTACCGGAGTTCACCTTGCCCAGCTCAGAGATAAGCGATGCCAGCTCGCTTTTATATGACGAGGCGGCAGACTTGGCGTCCTCAAATGCGTCGGAAACTTCTTCGAGCGCTTCGGAGGTGTCGCCCGCAGCTCCACAAACCGTATCGATTGTGCCGGCAGTATCGGCGAGAGTGTCTGAATAGTTGCTTGTTAATTCCGTAATACTGTCGAGGTCTCCCTGCAATTCTTTAACCTTGTCGGATGCATCATTGAATCGTACAGTTATAGCCGACTCTTGCACTTCTAATTCGCGCAGCTCTTTTTTTAGTGCTTTGTTGTCAAATGCTATCTCATTTCCGCTCGAATACTGTTCTTGCCATGCTTTATCAATCTCTGAAATGAATTCGTGAACAGATTTCTTTTCTTCAAGCCCATATTTTTGGGCTATTTCCTTGATTTTATCTTGCTTAGCCTTTGATATGCTTTCAAGCTCAAGTTCCAGCTTGTTTCTATCGAGCTGAGCTGACGTCAGGTCCTGAGCAATGCTTTCCTGATTTGCCAGTGCCGCCTTTGCAAGGGCAAGCTCTTTGCTCTTTTCAATGCTCTTTTCGATCTCGTCTCGCTGTGTCCTGAGCTCGGCGGTCTCTTTATTGAAGGCGATGCTCAGGCCGTCAACTCCGCTTTCAAGCTTGCTGACGATCTCGGCCATTTCGGCCTTCTGATCCTGCGATTTGCTTTCGACCTCGCTGAGTTCATAGAGCCGCTCGACCAGCTTCTCATATCCGTGGTACTCACCCTCGATGTCCGAGGTCGCTTTCTGCCTCGCTTCACGGTTCTGGTCTATCTTGTCTTTAAGCTGATCATAGCTCTTTACGGCTTCGTTATTCTGCTCAAGCTCTTTTTCGACCTTGTCAAAGAACTCTCCGAAGGCGGCATTCGCTTCGTACTGAGCAGCAACAAAGTTCATTATCCCGGTTATAGCAAGAGTCGCTACCGCCGCGATGACTGCATATGGGTTGGCAGCTGCGGCTGCATTCATGCCGTTCTGAGCAGCTGTGGCCGCTTCGGTGGCGGTTGTGAAATACTTGATCGTTCTGGTGAGAGCGCTTACTATATTTGAGATGCTCATTGCTGCCTTATAAGCGATCAAAGCCTCTACGCCTGCCAGTATCGCAGAGCGGTACTCATAGATGAATTTTGCAGCCGAGCTCACGACAGACACAAACCCCTCGACAGCTGAAGCTGCAGCATCCGCGATCTCCGCAAGGGTGCCGTCTTCTTTGGCCTCCTGTACCAGCTTCAGCAGACGGTCAGCTCCGCCGAACAAGCTGTCAAAGCTGTTCACCAGCTCCCCTCCGATTATCATTGATGCGCCCTTGAGCTGCTGCTTGGAGATATCGAGCTTATCATTCATCTCGTTGAGATTGTCAAGCGTCTGCTGATCAAAGATTATGCCCATACTCTCGGCCTGATCGCCGTAGTATTTGAGTGCCTCGGCTCCCGCTTTAATGAGAGGGTTAAGATCCTGAGCCTGCCGGCCGAAGATCTGCATCGCGTAAGCATCACGCTGTGTCTCGTTCTCCACCTTGCCGAGGGCATCGATAACTTCATAGAATACATCGAGATTATTTCTCAGCTCACCGCTGCCGGTCCTGATGTTGATGCCAAGAGCTCCGAAGGCCTCTGCAGCATCTCCTGTGCCGTCCTTGGCGCCCTGCATATTTCTCACAAGACGCTGCAGAGAACTCTGCAGGGTGCTCACATCAACATCTATAAGACTGCTGGCATAGCTGAACTTCTGCAATTCCTCGGTGGAGATGCCTGTCACCTTGGAAAGAGTGTTTATATCATCCGCAGTCTTGGCCGAAGTAATCGCTATGCCCCCGAGGGCTGTCACGAGCGCTCCGACGGTCTTAGCAGCAGTCTTGACCTGCCCGGCTAACTTTTCGATAGAGTCGCTGAGGTCTTTCTTGATCGCATCGCCTGCCTCTTCGACCTGCTTTTTGAAGTTAGAAAGCGTTGTCTCCGTCCTGGCTATCTCGCGCTGGAGATCCTTGTATCTTGCCTCGGCGCCGTCAACGCCGTTGGCAATATCCGCCTGTGCAGAGGCCTGGGCCGATCTGAGCATCTCCAGACGCTTCTGCGTTACCTGGATGCCCTCGGACAGCTTCTGAAACTTCTGACTTGTCAGTTCAACATTCTTCGAGTCGAATTTCAAGCCCTTGTCTATCTCCTTGAGATCTCCGTTGATGCTCTTGGCCTGGGTGTCGATATCTTTCAGGGCCTTTCCGAGGCCTGTGGTGTCGGCTCCGAACTTGACGGTTATACCCTTGTATGTATTGTTATTCGCCATTGTGTCACCTCGATTTGGATATAATAAAAGCACCTTGCCCGCAGGCTTGGTGCTGTGTGGTCGTATTCAATTTTGGATATAAGAAAACCGCCTTGCTGCGGGCGGTTAACTGAATTATTAGCTAAATTATCAGTTAGAAATTGGTTTGATTCCAAATATTTGCTCGGTTTCAAATCTAATTATATCCGAAGAAGTTGCGTTCGGGTTCGCTTTGATAAATCCAATCACCCTATCGGCATATCCTTCGTCAGATTCAGCCTCCATAATCCCGCCCTCGACAAAGTCGTCATAAGAATCATCAACAGATTCAAGCAGAGATCTGAGTTCCTCTACCTTTGTCATTTCTTATGCTCCTTTACTCTGTAGATATTGTAATCGCCTATCCCCCGGTTTTCAAAATAATAGGTCTTCTTTGTGGTCGTGTATCTGCACAATTCCTTACCTTTATACTTTGAATGCCATGTACGTCCAACCTGATCGGTAAAATTCTTATACTCCTTCGGCGGCAAATATACATTGGGATAATTGAACGGTACTCCGTTACTATCAAGTCTAACACTTTCCTGCGTATTTGTCAAGTCGCCGCCCGTACCCGAACCGCCACTTGTCCACCTTCCGTCAGGTCCTCTTGACTGGTCATCAGAATATTTTACCAAATACTCAAACCTTCTGCCTTTGATTTTCAAAACCTCTATCTCCCGCCGAATACTCAGCATCACAATCTTTTCTTTCTCGGTCATCATAGCGCATCAAAGTCCTCCTGCGTAGCCGGGCGGGCTTCTTCTTTCTTGTAGCCCTTGATGCGGCACCATTCATCAAATATGCCGATGACCATAGGCAGGGGCATATCGTCAAGGTCGTTCACCGACAGACCGCAGGCAAGGGTGGAAGCTATCAGGTCCTCAGATGTGAACTCACGCCCGCTGTTGTTTCTTGCGGGCTTATCGTCTGTCCCAAGAGACGAGATGAAAAGAGCCTCGGCTGTCATTATGGCCTCGGCGAGATCGGGGACATCGAATTGCAGGATCCAGTCCGTAAACGGCAGGAGGCTCCTGTCAGCCGCTCTCGCCATAGCCCAGAGCAGGCGCATCCCTATCCCCGCCACCTCCGCGATGCGGTCACTCGGAGAGATGTTCTGCAGGGCCTTGTAATCATCCTTGTATTCGCTGCGGAATTGCTTTTTATAGTGGATCAGCGCACCCGCACTTGCACTTAGCTGCACGGGTGTTCCGCCGATGATTATTTTCTGTGTCATATTATCGTCCTCAATAGAGCGCACTGAACCAGCTGTTAAAAACAGCTGCATTCGTTTCTTTTGCTATGCTCTTTTTTATGGCCCGTGATCCGAAGATGTCCCGGTTGGCGACAAGCTCCAGACTCCGTGTCTCGATCCGAGATGAACCGGAGAGTGTCGATGCATCGAATCTCGGCTTTCTGCACACGCAGTCAAGATAACTGTGTCTGATCATGTCCCCGCTCGTCGTGTGTGTCTCATAGAGCAAGGCAAAATGCACTGCGGGGTGCTCATTCTCGACGAGCACCCCGTTTGCATCTATGGTATAACCCAGCACATCAGTGAGAAACGTCACAGGCAGACTTACGATCTCCAGACCGAGCTTGATGCCCTTGTCCATATAAGAGGCAACATACTCGGTCGGCTTGCCGATGACATTCGGGACTATCTTCAATTCCTGCATATTCGGCTCGCGTGTGAGCCTCACGGCTCCCGGCATCGGCACAGGGACCGCGTTAGCCGTCCTCAGACAGTAGTGGAAATTCTTAAAGCCGCAATGCGCGTTTCCCATGATGCTTCACTCCTTACTGTGCCGCTGTAGCGGTTATAGTGATGGCTCCGGTGACCTCCGAGATCGAGATCACGCCGGTGCCGGAATTGTATGCGGTGGATGTCACATCAGTTCCACCCATAGTGACGGTGACCGTACCCATAGTGTAGCCTACCGCCTCGGTGAGGGTAGCCGTGAAAGCTGCACCCTTTTCGGTCTCCGTGCCGGTGAAGCTGGAAGCTGCGTGTGTGAGAGTCTGTGTAACAGTCACATACTCGGTAGCATCAGGCGACACAAAGTCATCAGGATCCGGAACCTCGCTGTAAAAACCGTCGTAAACATCCCAGTCCTCATAGCACTTGCCCTTGATGTCATATGTGTCGAGACGAGGCATACACTTGATGTTCAGAGTGTCGGTGTCGATCTGGAAGTTCTCGCCCTTGGTGCGCTGAGAGATCGTCGGGCGCTTGGTAAGCTGAGTTCTCCAGAAGCAGTAACGGCCCTTCTTCTGATCGCCGGTGAACTCGACGAGCATTGCGAACTCTGCCGACTTGGTCTCGGAGTTCTCAATGCCGTTTGTGTCGCCGAGGATATCCTTCTCAAACTGCTCGGGCAGCAGAGCCACCTCGACAGTGCCCTCGTAGCCGTTGTTAGCGGTCTCGGAAGCGTAGTCCTTGATGTCATCGGCTGCTATGTTGGTAACGTTCATCTGGCTGTCCAGGTTCAGGGCGATAGCGCCGGGGATGTGGAAAGGAGTGCCGAAGGTATAACCCCCTGCACTGCCCGCCAGGATCTTGGCGACATACAGCTTCTTGATACCGTATTTAACCTTGTTCTTTCCCATTTTTCTTCATTCCTTTCAGATGTTATAAACTATCTGCATTTTCTTCTCCTCCCGGAGATATACCCGTGCAGACTTGATGTAGTAGATGTCGTTTCGCTCGAAAATACTCTCTATGAGCCCCTCCGAGGTATAGTCGCGCCGCTTGGTGTAAAGCTCGACTGCGTATGTGGGCCTGCTGTAATATGCCTTGTCGTCGGCGTCGAGTGTATCGGGCTTCAGTTCAAGGATAGCACAGTAGGGCGGGGACTTCGGGCGCTCGTCGGGAGACACCTCCGACCAGTCATACTGACAGGTCGGGAAATGCTCCGAGAGGATTGTGTACAGCTGTTCAGGTGTCATCGGTTGCATGCTCCTTTATGTCCTCAATATAGGCCTCGATCTCTTTGTCGGCATTGGCGTTGATATGAGGCTGCGCATTAACGCGGGTGCCGTCTGCGGCGATATGCCCGTGCTCCAGCAAGTGAGTGAGCCGGTATTTCTTGGAGTTTTTGACTTCGTACTCGTAATAATCAACGTTTGAATACCCCTTGCGGGAGCTCCATCCGTCATTATAATGCCCTTTGCGGCGATTGCTTTTCGGATCATAAGGCGAAGCCTCTTTGATCGTCTGCGCCAGCTTGGAAGCGTGCTTCTTGGCGATCTTGTCGCTGTTGCTCTTGATCTTCACGACCGAGCCGTTAAGGATCGCAGCCAGCTGCTTGTCAAAGTCCTCCATTTATCTCGCCCTCCCTGCTGACAGCTGAGATTATCAGCATATTGTCCTCATATCTCACATTGTCGATGTGATCGATGTCAAAGACCTTCTCGCGGAAGATCAGGCGGTAGTCTTCTGTGCCGATGCTTGCCAGCTTAGGAGAATACCGTACCGTCAGCTTGACGGTCTGCTCGACTCCGAGCTGCCTTGCGGCATAGTACTCAGAGCCGAACAGGTTGTTAGCGTAAGCCCGACAGGTGAAGTAATCCTCCCACTCTCCGTCAGGGTTGCCGCGAGAGTCCTTTTCGGAGATATTTCTTTGTATCGTGACCTTTTCACGCATAAGACCGGGGTTTATCATCGTATCACCTACCCGATGTGGTTTTTCGCATAAAGCGAGAGGATCGTTTCGAGAGTCTTGTTTTCGGCGGTATTGGACACCGTCGCAGATCGGGTGTCGTAGAAATCCTCACAGATGATAAGATAGGCAATTGTCAGGTCCTCGTGATCGTCGAGCTCTTCCTCGGTCAGAGCGGTCCGTCCGATAAGGTTGGCCTTTGCCGCAGGCATAATGGCCTCGACCATAGCAACGGCATCAGCGTCCTCCTTATCCTCGCGGATGTAGTCCAGCACGAAGTCGGCTGTGATCTCACTTATCTTCATCGGACCGCCTCCCTTATTCAGACTCCAGTGTCAGGCCGTCAAGCGGTATTTCCTTGATCACGGCGCCTGCAGGGCCATAATCTGCCACGGCCATTATGCTCTGCTCGGTGCTCTCGATCCTGGCAATCATGATCCCATGCACGGGCAGCCATATGACATTGGAGTTTCCTCCTATAAGCTGGACCGTGATCGACTCTGCACCCGGAGCGTCGAAGTGAAGCATCAGGAAGTTGCCCTCCTGGAGCTCCTCATCTTCCGAAAAGCCTGTGTAATCGGACACATACTTGAGGGTGCCTGTTACGCCGTCCTCACCGACCTCAATGTCTTCCTGAAGGTCTTCTACTGACTTTCCAAAGTAGTCGCCTGGCGGTATGTCAGCATCTACCGACAGGCTTACTGAGGGTCCGCCGCTGCCATTTTAAGCACAGCGATCTTCTCAGCATTCTCGACTTTGGAATCCATCTCCATATATGCGCAGACGCCGATCGCGTGCTGAGTTGCATACTTCTCACGGAGCACTTGGATCTCGGCATTCTCGGAGATCTTAACGGCAAGGCCAGAGAAATCGCCGTAGAATACAGCTTTTTTGTTAGCTCCCATATCGGACATATTCTTGGAGATATATACGTCCTTGCCCAGCAGGACATAACCCCACCTTGCGGTATAGTCTCTGTTGAGGAGGTAATTGCCCTCACCGTCGCGGAGCTTGCGGATAGCCTTGCGAGTCTTTCTGGACATGATCCATACAGCATTGCCCTGATATACATCGGGGATGGACTCCTGAAGGTCGATAAGCTCATCAGACTGGAGGTATGTCGCTGCTGTGGCGGTAACTGATGCTGCGAGCTTGGACAGGCCGTCGATCTTGTCTGCGGTGCCGTTGATAAGCTCGCCCTCAGCCCATACAGCGAACTTCTCGGCGATCTTGTTGATGACATAGCCGAGAATGTCGAAGTTGGAATTGTTTATAAGGCTCTTGCTGATCTTGGTCAGCACGCCGGCCAGGAAGCCTGTGAGGCTGATAGACTTGAAGGAACCGGCGGTGGAGGTCAGCTCGGTGAACTCCTCCGAATATGCGACTGTTATGTCGCTGGTGTCGCCGTCATAATAGGGAATGGACAGCGTGCCCTTGGCGTTATAGCGTGTAGCCATAGCAAACAGAGGCGAGATCTCAACGACCTTGCCGATGATCTTGTTGACGATAGAGGAAGGCACCACAGCGCCGTTGTCTCCGAATGTGATGTTGGTGTCTGTGGGCTCACCGTCGCGCATTTCAAGAGCCTTGCTGCGCAGGTAATTCTCGAAGCCCTTTTCTTCGAGGTTTACCACGTTCTTTTCGGCTGCTGTAGGCTCCAGCAGAGCGTCTCTGCGCTCGATGCTGCGCATCTCCTCACTGGCGCTGATAGTAGCATCAAGAGCGGCGATCTCCGCCTTCATCTTCTCGTAGTCTGCGAGCTCTTCGTTGGAGAAGGCTCTGGTTTCCTCGGCGGCCTTGCCTGCCAGCTTTTCCATAGCATCTACAATGCCGTTTCTCTTCTCGATTAATGCCTTGAGATTGATCATTTTTACATCTTTCCTTTCAGTTTTAAAATTTCTATTTCCCGCTGTCTTGTAGCGATCATAGCTTTGATCTTGTCGAGAGCATCACTCTCCGTGTATGTTTTGGTCACACCAGCTGAAGGCTGTGCAGGAACGGCCACAAAGGACCATTCGTAAGCGTCGGTGGGTTCTTCAAGGATTCCACAGCATATCACGCCGTCATAGATCTTGCCCTTGATGTGCTCGCAGGGTTTTTTCCACCTGTCAGCACCGCATACCGAGCAGGTGTTTTTGGCTACACAACACCCTACAGAGACCTCCTTTTTGATCCCGCCCTCGATCTCTTTGATAAGATCGGCGTTGGCTGCGGTTCGTATCATATATGCCTTAGCGATGAGCTCGGCGTACAGCTCGCCGTAGGATGTTCGCTTGCTGCTGTCTATGATCGCTTCGGCGTGGAAGATCCTTGCCGTCTGGTTGTCGCTTTTGGCATCGTGGTCGAATATCCCCGTCTTCCCCACATAAAGCTCCGCAAGCTTCGACAAAGCTCCCAGTGAAAAACGCTCTCCGTCGCGGTCGATCTCGTTATCACACAGCCGGACGGGGAAGACATACACATCCTCTGCTTTCATCCTGCCGCGGGTGAACTGGTTGATCTGTTCGAGCTCTTCGGCGCTGACCTCCGGAAGGTCGTCAGCTGTGCGCGTTTCGACATCCGCACCGTCACGAAGCTCTATGGATGTAGCGTGGTATGCAGGGCGCTTTGTGAGCAGCGAGACTTCCACAAGGTCCAGCTTGGAGATCTCCCGCTTGTATGTGCCGTCACTCGCCTTGGAATAGTCGCCGAGGGCGTTCTCCATACCGAAGCTCCAGCCTTTCAAACGGCCTGCTCTGGCGGCGGTAACAGTTTCCTCGTCGTCCACCGTAAGCTCGGCCCGCAGACCGATATTATCCTCGGTCAGGACGAGATTGCGGCCGTTCTCGCCGATAGTCCGGTTATGGTCGAGCATCAGCTTGACAGCCGGGAGCCTGCTCAGACTGTCGGCGAAGACGCCCTCCTTGATGCACTCCCGAAAGTCTCCGGGAGCATCCCTGCCCTTTGAACGGGGCAGGAGCTCGGACTAGCGCTCGACAGCATTGACATAGCCGCTGATCGTGAGCTCGCTGTCCGATCTTATCTCGATCTTCATAATATCAACTCCTTTTGGGTATAAAAAGAGCACCTTGCGGCCGACATTTATTTTATTCGCAAAGTGCTTGTTGGTGTATTAAATTGTCTATTCGTCTATAAGCCCGCTGACGTTATGCTCGAGAGTGTCGAGCACGCTGTCGATTTTCGAGGGAGGCGGCCAGCTCTTGTAGTCAAAGGGCATAGAATAAAACTCATCCCGGGTATATCCGAGAGGATAGCCTTTTGTGTCGGTCTTGGCACAATTCACGTCAGTTGTCAGCCGGCATCCTTCTCCGTTCAGATAGCAGGAGGTTTTGCCGCAGTCCATGTTCTTTTTCGGATCGCAGATATAAAAGAATTTCGGCTTTTTCATAATGTTGACCTCCTTTCGGGCATAAGAAAACCGCCTTGTTACGGGCGGTTAATTGCTATATAAGACCTGCAATCGAAAAACCGAGGTCTTTGATTTCTTTTATGACGCTAAAAGCTTTTTTCATCACGGAGCTTTCCTGCAAATACTCAATGCCTTTCGGCGTTATCTCCACGTCTTCAGTAAGGGTGACCTCCGGATAATCGTCTCCGGGCTGAGCACGAACATATCTTATATATTCTTCTTCTGCCATAGTCAGCAGAATGTAGTTCCAGTATCGGTCATTGACTGCAAACTGCTTGTTCTGATTACTCAGATAGTTCAAATCAACAGGTTTTCCGCTTTTCAGGCAACTGTAAAGATAGCACAGTATCTTGCAGACAAGCA
>JAFXRI010000025.1 GCA_017526445.1 Ruminococcus sp.
AGTTCGTTGATGCGCTGTGATAAGAATGCACCGATCTCAGTTCGGCTCCTGCCCTCGGACACCTCAGCGATGAATCTGCGGCGCTCATCTATGACTTCATTTCCGATAGAATAATACTTCACCGAGCGGAACACAAACACTCCGAACAGGATCGCCGTGACAATGATACATACAAGCATCAGCTTTGACGAGAACAGTTTTTTAAGCTCCCAGCGCATAGCTCACACTCCGTCCGTTTTGATTTCAAACTCCGCGCTGCCGTTTTTGAATATGAACATCACCACTGCTTCGGCGGGCTTCCACTGTCCGAAGCTGTCTTTCTCAGTAAACAGCTGATCGTCTATGACATAGACCTTGTCGCTTTCCCTGTTCCATATAATTCGGGGGCGGCACTGTTCCTGCGGGTAGACTATGTTTTCGTCCTCTGCTGTATCAGGATCGTCATTGCGGACAGTGCAGGAAAGATCGACAGCCGTCGTCCTGCCCGATGCGAGGTCATAAACATACAGCTTTGCGCCGTTCTCGCGGAAATGCTGATAATACACTGCCTTGTCCGTAAGGATATATCCGGCATAGCAGTTTTCAATAAGCTGTACTGCGTTTTCTCCGCTGCTGTCTGCGTGCATAAGATAAGGTGTGTTGTTCTCCCATTTTAAGTAGTAAAGCTCATTGCCGCTTGTGCATATTCCCGACACCTTATCGCACAGCTTGGTGATCTTATTGTCCGAAAGCCGGCAGGAAAAAAGCTCAAGGTTTTCGTTGGAGAAAAACAGGTATTCATCGTTCATACAGTAGGAGTAAGTGTTTGCGTCGGTCAGTTCCACGGGTTTGCCCGCCTTGTCGCTTTCGGGATCAAAAGTAAGGTAATATGTCGGCCCGAGCAGATACATTTTTCCGCCGTGACAGATCATTCCCGCCAGCACCGAGGGGTTATCGGGGAACATCTTTTTAAGCGCATCGGTGGAGTATCTGTTTTGGTAGATGTCCCTTTGCTCTGTGCCGTCGAACAGTTTCACCGTGTCATTATTGACAAAAAATATCCCCTCGGACGATGCAACGGGACAGCACATATTGATACGGTCAATGCAGCCGGGACTGTTCTCGGCGTGGGCGCAGCCCTCTTTATTGCAGAGGTGGTAAATGCTGTCGTTTTGGGTGTCGAGCATGAAATTCCCTCGGCTGCCGCTGTTGAGCCAATATACCCGCGAACCTACCGAGGTCATTCCCAGCCGCATAATATCGTAATCCTTTTCGTCGTATTCGGGCGAGCCGCTGTGCTTAAAGCCAAAGTCTGCGGCATCGTTTATAAGGGCTCTCTGTTCTTCCTTTTTACTGTCTAAGTCCACATAGCCTTTTTCACTGCTTTCGCCCTTATCGGCACAAGCGGCAAGCATAAGCGCTGATAGAAAGACTGATAATATGCGTTTCATTTTCTCACCACCTCCTTCAGATCAAACGTTATGTCCATACCCTCAAATATCCCTGCTTTCAGATCATCGAGACCCTTGTCATTCTCCAGCTGCAGAAAATGCAAGGTCAGACTTTCGGCATCTGCGGGACAATATACGCTGCAGACGCTTGTACAGACAGTTTCGGAATACTCATTGTCGCCGCTCGAATAATAATGCCTTTCACCCTTTTCATCCAAAGTGTACATAAGCGGGAAGAGAGCTTCATACGGCTCGTTCTTATGCTCCTGCCGGTATGCCTCGGCTGCAGCCTCGTATTCGCTTTCCGTCATGCTTTTTGCATCAAGGGTCTCGGTATAGAAAATGTAGTCTCTCACAGCCTGTGAGTTTTTGATATAGTCCTTCCCAAAATCGTCAACGCCCTCCAGTGAAACGTCGTAGTAAAGTACATCGTCCTTGATCTCGTGAAGCTCAAAGGTCATTTTGAAATGCTCGTTTTCGGTGACACATACGACAGGCTGCTCCGCTTTTTCCGTTATGCTTTCCGATGATAAGTTCTCGGGGCGGTAGTCGCCCATATTATTCTTATTGTTGAGACGGCTCAGACCAATCGGCACGCCCACGGCAACAGTCACCGCCGCTCCGATGCCGATGAATTTCATTGCAAGGCTCGTGCCTGCGACCTTAGCCGCTCCCGATGCCGCCGCACAGGCATAGCTCGCATCGGCGGTGTTATGCAGCAGAGCGCTCATAGGCACCGCCGCAAACATCGCCCCCGAACCGAACAGCTTTTCTATCTTTTTACGGATCACCGTCCGCGCCTTGTGGAGCTTCTGCTTGGCGTTGTTTTCATTGGTGCCGAGGGTCTTGGCAACCTCCGCCACCGACATATCGTCATAATAGTAGAGTATCACCGCCGAGCGCAGCTCCGAGGGCAGACCGTCGATGACGGCTTTCAGCTTCTCCTTGGTGTCGCGGCTGACGGCATAATCCTCCGGGAGCATCAAAGGCTCGTTGAGAGCCGCATCGGCAAGCGCCTGCTCCATATCCTCGTCCGAAGAAAAATGCTCCGTCCTCGCCTCGTCACGGATATGCGCCGTGCATTTGCTGTAAGCTATCGAATACAGCCACCCGACAAAGGATTCTTCCGAGCGAAGCTCACCGATATGCTCTAAGGCAGAAGCAAAGGTCTCCGAGGTGATCTCGCGAGCGGCGTCCTCGCTGCCCACATTTCGCTTAGCGAAGAAATATACCTTGTCGAAGAACTCGTTGTAAAGCGCCTCAAACGCCGATCTGTCCCCCGCCTGCGCTCTCTGCGCAAGGGTGCTTATCTCGCTTTTGTTCATCGGTTCGCTCCTCCTTTCCATCGGGAAATATTTCGCGGTACACACTCGCCCGCAGCTCATCGGACGGCAGATCATCGTACTGCGCCAGTATCCATTTTATCAGCTCATCCAGCCCGACCGTCATACCGCTCCCCCCTTATTGTCTCTCATAGGTATAGAGTTTTGGGGAGACAGTTGGTTAGCGGGATATTTAAATCTTTGTAGATTTTCACAAATTGTCGCACAGATTATTGTGCAGTATTCAGTATGACCAACCGCCTTGCTTAAAGTATATCACCCGACGGAGAATTATTCAACACTATCTGTGCAAGTGTTTATGCTGCCCCACAAACTCCAAAAACCTCTCCCTCAGCTTATGCACATCCAAAAACTCAATGACCTTATCGTACCTCGCCTTCCAGAAACCAATCTCCTCCTGCACCGATCTGAGCGTACCCCGCAGGCGGTCAACTGTTTTCTGCAACGCAGACCTCTCGGCAAAAAGGCTTGTATTCTGTTTCCGTAGCTTTGCGACCTGCTGCAAAAGCTCGCTTTTCTCTGATGTCAGCTTATTGACAGCCTCAGTTAATTCGGAGTTATCTTTCTCCACCGCGACTTGCTTCCTTGCAAGGTCAGCGACCTTTTCATAATCATCAGCCGAGAGCGTGACTTTATCACTCAACGCCTTGCGCTTGACCTCAATGTTGTCTATCTCCATCAGGGCAGACACTTTTTCCGCCGAGGCTTTGAGCATCTGCTGATTGACCGCCAGCTTTTCCGTGACCTCTGACAGCTCCGCATTTTTATCGGAAAGCGCAGAGTCCAGCTTTTCCACAGCCTCACTTTTTTCAGCAAATTCGCTGTCCAACCGCTTTAGTGTTGAATCCGCATCATCAAGAATCGCTTGGGTGTTCTCTAACAGATGCTGAGTACATTCAACCTTATTCTCCAGCACCTGCACTTCACGAGTACGCATTTTCTTCTTGTAATCGAGGACGTCCAAATGCTGCTCGTGCGTGCCGAGTTGCTCCCATTCGATACCGTACCCGCTCATTATCTCCGCAAGCGTCTGCTTCTCGCTGTCCACCCACAGCTTTGAGCAGGTGTTCATTTTGCCCTCGCCTTTGAACCCCTGCTGTTCGAGGGCTCCGGTCAGACTGTTGCGGGTGGAGAGCCCGCGCTTCTGCCCAGTCACAAACGGCACGAAGTCAAGGTGAACGTGCGGTGTTTCCTCATCCAGATGTATGACCGCGTTGAACACCCTCAGCTGCGGATTTCGTTTCTGAAAGCCCTGCACAAATTCCGTCAGAGCTTTAACAGAGATCTCAGCCTCCGCCGTCCCACAGCAGGTATCCTCGTTATTCCCAATCTGAAAAATAACCTCATAAAACGGCTTCTCCTGCTTGCTGTGTTTTATGTGCTCATAATAGTTTTTGATACGTCGGTCTTTTCTCGACTGCCGCGCGTTATATTCTGCAAGAGCCTCGTCGAAAAGCTCGTGATAGACCTGTTCAATATCGTCCTGCACCAAAACGATATTCTGATCGGTGCGGGAAACATCAACGTTTTTTGCAATGAATTTTCGGTTATCATGAC
>JAFXRI010000026.1 GCA_017526445.1 Ruminococcus sp.
ACGTCATCTGCTTGCCAGCTTTCCGTCATATTACCCAAATTCTCCTTGACTTGCGCCAGCAAACCTGCGTCGAATTTAGGCAATCTGACGAAAATCTGGACGTCGCATCTGACGCACAGGGGTTGTGCGGTATTGCCTATACATAGTGTCACACAAGCTCTAGGTCCACCTTGCCGCTGTTTACCTCGGAGGAGACGATCTTTACTCTTACGCGGTCGCCCACGCGCCAGGTCTCGCCGGTGTTCTCGTTTCGCAGGCTCATCATACCGTCATAGACATAGTCGCCTTCGCCGAGGGAATGGACTGATACCAGTCCCTCGCAGGTGTCGGGCATAGTAACGAAGAACCCGAAACCGGTCACTGAGCCGATGACGCCGTCCCGCTCCTCGCCGATATGGCCTTTGAGATATTCCGCCTTGTACAGGTCCTCGCAGCTGCGCTCCACCTGCATAGCGGTAAGCTCGGTCTGGGTGGATTGATCCGCTGCGGCATAGGCGAACTTGCCGAAGCGCTGCTTGCAGTCATCGGCGCTCATACCGGAGAGTGCTGCTGTCATTATTCGGTGTATGGCCAGGTCGGGATATCTTCTTATGGGGGAGGTGAAATGGGCATAGTCCTCCAGCACAAGGCCGTAGTGTCCGACAGGCTCGGTGGAATACTTTGCCTTGGACATACTTCTCAGCACCATATTGTTTACGATGAGGGAGAGGTCTGTGTCTTTAACGTTGTCCAGAATTTCGGACAGTTCCAGCGGCTTGGGGATGCCGGTGAAATTATGGGGGATATCAAGCTTTGTCAGCAGGTCTGACAGAGCCTCGGTCTTCTCGTCGGAGGGTGGTTCGTGGACGCGGTAAACGAAGGGAAGCTGGTTTTCAAGGCCGAATCTTGCGGCGCACTCGTTGGCGGTGAGCATAAAGTCCTCGATCATTTCCTGCGAAGCTCCACGCTGGTAGGGGACGGCACCCACGCATATATCCTCTTTATTTATGATGAGCACGCCTTCCTCGGTCTCGAGGTCGGGGGCGCCCCGTGAGATGCGCCTGGCTTTGAGCTTTGAGGCAAGCTCCTGCATTATCCCGAACTCCCCGATGACATCCTTGTATTTCTCTTCGAGCACGGCATCGGTCTCGCCTGCGAGGATGCGGTTGATCTCGCTGTAAACGCCCTTGACTCTTGAGCGGATAACAGTCTTTACGAACTTATAGCTTTTGATCGCGGCGTTTTTGTCAAGCTGGGCTATGCAGGAGAAGGCAAGTCTGTCCTCGCCGGGATTGAGGGAGCAGATGCCGTTTGATAGCTCGGCGGGCAGCATAGGGATGACTCTGTTGGCGTAGTAAACGCTGGTGCCGCGGCGGAAGGCTTCGCTGTCGAGCTCGGACTTTGGAGCGACGTAATGGGACACGTCGGCGATATGAACTCCCAGCTCATAGCCTGAGCGGGTGCGTCTGAACGACACTGCGTCGTCGATATCCTTGGTATCGGCGCCGTCGATGGTGAATATTGGCTGATCTCTGAGGTCAAGGCGGCGGGAGATCTCGGCCTTGACAGATCTTGCATCCGAGACTTTTCTTGCTTCGGCGATGACCTGTGGCGGGAACAGGGGAGTGATGCCGTTGAGCTCCAGCACCGAAAGCGAACATACAGCGGCTTTCAGCGAACTGCCGAAGGCGGCGGTGATCTCGCAGCGGTGTTCCGAGTGCTTTTTGCCGCGCTCGGTGACGGCGGCCATTACCTTATCGTGCTCGTGGAGCTCAAAGCCGTGGGGATTGTCGAAATCCATAGCATATCTGGAGAGGGTATCAGGCACCAGTTTCAGCTGTCCGAACTCGCTGACGATCTCGCCGGTGAAGCGGGAGAAGACCTCTTTTTCGATCTCCATTACCTCGGCTTCGGTCTTTTCGCCGTCGCCGCGGAAGGTCCTTACCAGCACCACATCCCCGGGCATAGCTCCCCGAAGGAGCTTGCCGGTCACGAAGTACTCCTCGTCGGTGAGAACGTTCTTTACGAAGCCGTAGGTCTTGTTGAGGCGGGTAACGGTACATCTTGTAAGGTCGCTCCTGACGGCGAGTCTCAGTCCGAACCTGTCCTCGACCACAGTGCCTTTGGCTTTCAGCTTCTCCACGGCCATAACGAACTCCTCGAAGTCAAAGCCGCGGGCATTTCTCATACTCTTATGCAGCTCCTTGAAGCTTACGGGCTTTTTGCCTGCTCTTTTCAGCCGTGCAAGGATATACTCTTTATACTCCCCGCGGCGCTGTTTTTTCTTCTTATCCTTTTTCATACTTATCCTTTCATACTTATGGCGAGGTACTCTCCGCCGTATTCATATCCGAGCCTTTGTGCCAGGCGCACTGAGGTCTGATTCGCGGCGTCCCAATGGGGCAGTTTTCCTCTGCCCAGACATTCCAGCAGAAACGCTGCGCCGGCTATTGCTGCATAGCCTCTGCGCCGGAACTTGGGAGCGGTTGCGATCTGCAGCTCATAGCCCCCGCTGTAATAGCCGTAGGTAGTGGCTGCCGAGGCCAGCTCATTGCCGACGAACACGCAGTACCCGAAGCCGTTTTCCAGGAAATCCTCCATGCCGCCGAAGTTTGAAACGAAGCAGTTCTCCCACCCGCAGTCACGCAGCAGGGGATATTCGGCCTCGCCGGC
The DNA here is from genome assembly GCA_017526445.1 of Ruminococcus sp. GTDB lineage: Bacteria > Bacillota > Clostridia > Oscillospirales > Ruminococcaceae > FB2012. The sequence goes on from JAFXRI010000026.1 coordinate 2,653, forward strand.
AGGTCTGATGCTGACGCATCCCGGGACGTTGAGATACTCCTCCAGCCTTTTTCTGTCGAGGCCGTTTTCAGGCATCTTTGTTCTGTAGCGGGTATAGGGCCCGGCTTCAGCACCGCAGGCTGTGATGGCATCGAGCCATTTCATATCCTCAGGGATCACCACAGAACCCGGTCTGATGAGATCTCTGACTGCTTCGTCTATATTCTCCGGTTCGCCGGCCGCGAAGAAGAAATCTCCTGACCGCAGTATCACCCAGCGGGGATCCTTCTCACGCTCGGCAAATGCTGAACCGATATGTCCCTCAAAATAGCAGGGGATCATCGAATCGATGCACCAGTCAAAGCGGCGGGCAAAGCGTTCTCTGTCGTTATCTATACAGTACATAACTATTCCTCCCAAACAAAAAGCCCTGCACTCGGCAGGGCTGGTAATTGCAGACTTTCTTGCAGTGTCGGCTTACTCTGCTGCTGTGTCGGCTGAACTCTCAGCTTCTGCGGCAGCTGCGCTGACTGCTTCCTCTACGGCACTTTCGACATCGCCGGCAGCAGACTCTTCGGTCTCTGTGCTGACTGATGAATCGGTATCGGCTTTGGCCTCATTCTTTTCCTTGTTCTTGTTGATCGTAGAGAAAAGGTTGACTGCGAGGGTAACTATGAAAAGAACGATAGCTGCATTTCTTGTAAATCTTGAAAGCTTTGCATCTCTTGTTCTGCCCATATTATGCTCGTAGAACGAATCGTTGGCGCCGCCTCCGATAGCCGAGGTAAGCCCTTGCTCCTTGCTCTCCTGAGCTAAAACTATCAATATTATTATGATGCCTGCTATCATAAGCAGTACACCGGCTACTATTTCAACAGTACTCATTGAATTACAGTCCTTTCAAATCTAAAGTGAACATCTAATATATTATATCACAGTGCTTTTGATTTGTCAAGTCTTTTTTTCTGAAACATACCGCCTGAAGGGAAGGTCATCTCTTGGCCCTGTCCTTGGCTCTCTGTGTATTGGAGAGGATGCGCTTTCTGATGCGCAGGCTCTTGGGAGTTACCTCAAGCAGCTCGTCGTCGGCGAGGAATTCAAGGCAGTCCTCAAGGCTGAGGTTTCTCGGCGGTATGAGTCTGAGAGCATCGTCCGAGCCGGAGGCACGGGTATTGGTCAGGTGCTTTCTCTTGCAGACATTTACCACAAGGTCGTCGGTCTTGGGGGATGCGCCGACGATCATACCCTCATACACGGGGGTACCGGCTGTGATGAACAGCTCGCCGCGCTCCTGGGCATTATAAAGGCCGTAGGTGACGGCTTCGCCGGTCTCGAAGGCGACAAGCGAGCCGGTATTGCGCTTGACGATCTCGCCCTTGTAGGGCTGATAGCTGTGGAATACCGAGCTTAATATGCCCTCGCCCTTGGTATCGGTAAGGAACTCGCTCCTGTAGCCGAACAGTCCTCTTGAGGGGATAAGGAACTCCAGTCTCATTCTGCTTCCGACGGGAGTCATCTGAGTCATTTCACCTTTTCTCACGCCGATCTTTTCCATTACGGCGCCTACGCTGGTCTCGGGGACATCTATGACAAGTCTCTCGATAGGCTCGCAGAGCTTGCCCTCCACTTCCTTATACAGCACGCGGGGAGTAGATACGCCCAGCTCATAGCCCTCGCGGCGCATATTCTCGATGAGTATGGAAAGGTGCATCTCGCCGCGGCCTGCGACCTTGAAGCTGTCGGTGGTATCGGTCTCGGAGACTCTCAGGGAAACGTCTTTCAGAAGCTCCTTGAAAAGCCTGTCTCTCAGCTGGCGGGAGGTAACGAACTTGCCCTCCTTGCCTGCGAAGGGGGAATCGTTGACAGAGAAGGTCATTTCAACTGTCGGCTCGCTGATCTTCACGAAGGGCAGGGCTTCAAAGGAGCCGAACTCACAGATCGTATCGCCGATAGTTATATTCTCGATACCGCTGATGCAGACGATATCGCCGGCTCTAGCATTTTCTACAGGGACACGGTTGAGTCCCTCGATCTGATACATAGTAACGATCTTGCCGCGGTACTCCTTCTTGGTCTGGTGGTAGTCGCCCACAGTAACGTCCTGGTTCACCTTCATCTCTCCGCGCTCGATACGTCCGATGGCGATACGTCCCACATACTCGTTATAGTCGATAGCCGATACGAGGTACTGCATCGTGCCGCTGTCATCCACCTCGGGGGCGGGGATATAGCTGAGTATCTCGTCGAGGAGGGGCATAAGGTCCTTGCCCTGCTCGTTGGGGCTGTGGGTGGCAGTACCGTCTCTGCCGGAGCAATAGATTATGGGGCTGTCCAGCTGCTCGTCGGAGGCATCGAGGTCCATAAGAAGCTCAAGCACCTCATCGCCCACCTCATTGAGTCTTGCATCGGGGCGGTCGATCTTGTTTATAACGACGATTATCTTATGGCCGAGCTCCAGCGCTTTCTGGAGGACGAACCTGGTCTGGGGCATAGGGCCCTCGGCGGCGTCAACGAGCAGGATAACGCCGTTCACCATTTTGAGAACGCGTTCCACCTCGCCGCCGAAGTCGGCGTGTCCGGGAGTATCTATAACATTGATCTTGACATCCTTATAATGGATAGAGGTATTCTTGGCGAGGATAGTGATTCCTCTCTCACGCTCGATGTCGTTGGAGTCCATTACTCTTTCGTCAACGGCCTGGTTCTCTCTGAAAGTACCGCTCTGTCTGAGCATACCGTCAACGAGGGTGGTCTTGCCGTGATCGACGTGGGCGATTATCGCCACATTCCTGAGATCTTCTCTTATCATACTTTTTCCTCCAAAATGGCTGTACAGCCTCACTTTTCAAAACTTTCCAAAGTAATATTATACCACAGTTCCACGGATTTTGCAAATAAAATTATCACACACTCCCACGCCTTTCTTTTGGTGATTATAACAACAAAAGCCGCGCTGCGGCGCGGCTTGTTGAACGAAGTATTAACTGCTGATTAATCAGTCTTTATGCTGAATGACGCTGCACAGTCCTTTGCCCACGAGCTCGCCGGCGTAGAGGGCCTGCTCGAGGCAATTACCGTGGCTGCCCACCTCGATGAGAAGTGAGCCTGTGGTCAGGTCCTGATTATAGTGGCGGTAGTCAAACAGGACCGGCCTTGTCAGTCCGGGGAAGCTGCTTTCCAGCTCGGACTGCAGGGCACAGGCAAACCGGAAGTTTTTAAGATGCTCGGGCATACCCATCGTTCCGTCGTCGCAGCCGGAGATTATCATTATCTGCGCTGCATCGCGGCTGTCTATCTCTGCCACGGGGGAGAGCCTTGTGCCGTCCTCGCGCTGGAGGCCGTCGCGGTGGATGTCGAGGGCTATCCTGATGGACGGGTACTGTTTCAGAAGCTCCTTGACCGTTGCTCTCGAGGAGTCATAGGCGTCGTTATAGCTGGGGTGGTCGTGTATGAGCGTGTCGTGTATATACGGTATCCCTGCGGCGTCGAGCTCGGCGCATATCCTGTCGCCGACGGCGGTAACGTTTTTGGAGGGATCGGTGGTCTTGCTGGCGAAGGACGCATCGTAGAACGGTCTGTCGGATGGCTCGTAGCTTTCGCTGGTATGGGTATGGTAGATGAGCACCAGGGGCTCTCCGGAGGTGATGCTGCCGGAGAAGTCGGGGGGCTTGCGGCTCTCCTCCAGCAGTTCGCTGTTAGTGTACTCGTCGGAGCAGTTTCGGACCTGCCCGCCGCCGTCCAGGTCAAAGAACTGCTCTCCTGTATATCTGCCGAAGTTGAGCTTTTCGATAACGCCGTCACGGCTGTCCTGGTTTTCGGGGTAAGGCTCCGAGGCTATCAGCTCGGCCGGAGGGGAGAGGACGGCTATCTCTGACGAGGGGGTGGTTTCGGCGGGGCTGTCATCGGGCAGGGTGGGCTGGATCTCCTCCGGGGCGGCGTCAATGTCGCGGCAGCCGACGCTGATGGGTGCTCTCACCAGCATAGGCTTGTCAGCTGTACTGTTCTGCGGCGGCTCGATGCTCCTGCCGAGGGTGACAGCTGCACTTGAAGCTGTGACTGCTGTGATAGCCGGTACTGCTGCGGCAAATCCTGCTATCCCCAGCGGCAGCAGCAATACCGCTGAAATAACGCCCAGCGAACGCAGGCAAACTCCTTTTCTGTCCATAAAAATATCCCTCCCACATATATCCTATGCGGGAGGGACAGCTTTAATTCCTTTTTTCTCCGAGTTCGGAGGTGAAATAGACTCCGTACCATACCAGGAAGGTGAACACCGTCCAGATCTTGCGGGAGTAGTCATATTTGCCGGAGCGGTGGACCTCCAGCAGCTTCAGCAGCTCATAGGTGTCAAAGAACTTCATAGCCTCCTCGGAGGTGAACACGCCCTTGACATACTCATAATACTTATCTTCCTTCAGCCACACCCTTATGGGGACGGGGAAGCCCAGCTTTTTCTTATTGGCCGTCTGGGGAGGGCAGGCTTTCAGGGCGGCGATACGCATAGCGTACTTGGTGTTTTCCTTATTGACGCGGTGCTTTGTGGGTATCTGCTCGGCGAGAGCCATTACTTCCTTGTCGAGGAAGGGTACTCTCAGCTCGAGGGAGTGAGCCATACTCATTTTATCTGCTTTCAGCAGTATATCGCCGGTCATCCACAGGTGGAGGTCGAGGTACTGCATCTGTGTTACCTCGTCGTTCTGTCTGCACTTATCATAGAAGGGCTTTGTCACTGCCGAGGGGGCGGGAGCGGAGGTCTTGATCTTCAGGAGCTTCTTGCGCTCCTTCTCAGTGAAGATATAGGCATTTCCGATAAATCTTTCCTGCAGGTCCTGCGAGCCGCGTATCAGGAAGTTGACGCCGTGCTTTTTGGGGAGCTTCTGGGCTATGGCGCCCAGTCCGCGTCTTATGGGGCGGGGGATCTTATTGTACCCGGCCATATCAGCGGGATTGTGATAGATATTATATCCGCCGAAGATCTCGTCGGCGCCCTCGCCGCTGAGGACCACCTTTACCTTCTCCGCGGCGAGTCTGCACACGAAGAAGAGGGCCACTGCTGCGGGATCTGCCAGAGGTTCATCCATATGGTACTGTATTTTAGCGAAGTTGTCCCAGTATTCCTCGGGGGTGATTATATGAGAGTTGTTCTCTTTGCCTATATACTTTGAGAACTCCTTGGCGTAGCCGATCTCGTTATACTTCTCGTCCTCGCCGAAGCCCACGGTGAAGGTCTTGTCCACGTTTGCGACGGCGGCCACATAGCTGGAATCGACGCCGCTGGACAGGAATGAGCCTACCTCGACATCGGCGATCTTGTGGGCCTGCACCGAGTTCTTGAAGGTCTCGCTGATGCGGTCCACCCACTGTTCGAGATCCGGGCCCTCGTCCGGAGTGAACTTTATCTCCCAGTATCTCTCGACTTTAAGTTCGCCGTTCTTATAGGTGAAGCAATGAGCGGCGGGGAGCTTGAACACGTTTTTGAAGAAGGTCTCGTCCGTTACCGAATACTGGAAGGAGAGGTAATTCTCCAGCGCATCGGTATTCAGTTCCTTCCTGAAATCCGGGTGATCGAGAAAGCTCTTTATCTCGCTTCCCCACATAAGCGTTTCGCCCATCTTTGCGTAATACAGGGGTTTTATACCGAAGAAATCCCTTGCGCCGAAGACGGTATCGTTCTTTTTGTCATAGATAACGAAGCCGAACATACCTCTCAGGCGGTCGAGCATACCCTTTCCCCACTGTTCATAGCCGTGGACGAGCACCTCGGTATCAGTTTCGGTATAGAAGCTGTGTCCCTGGCTGATGAGCTCCTCCCTGAGCTCGCGGTAGTTATATATCTCGCCGTTGAAGGTGATAACGACGGATCTGTCCTCGTTGAAAATGGGCTGGCTGCCCTTATCCGAAAGGTCGATGATAGACAGTCTGCGAAAGCCCATAGCGATCTTGTCGTCAACATAACAGCCGTCAGAGTCGGGGCCTCTGTGGACGATCCTTTCCATCATTTTTCTTATGACCTTTTCGGCGCTGCCGATGTGGTTGGTAAAGCCGACGATACCGCACATAATAATACCTCCAATGCAGGATTTGCCTGCTGTAATCTCATAAAGGCGACGCCATTGCCGACTTCCAAACTATATTATACCACCTTTTCCTTTTTCAATCAATATGCGACTTGAACAAAATGAAGCCTGAAATGGAAGAAAATTCATAATTCTTCGCCCTAAATGCTTTTTCCCGGGAAAAGCCGGAGAAAATGTAAAAAAAGCGGATACCCCCTTGCAAAAAGGGTAAATATGGGGTATAATGGGGATAGTGACTTGGAGAGGAAGATAGTATGGAAGAAGAAAAGAAAGTAAGGAAGCGGCCGAAGTACCGTCTCGGGATACTTATAATACTGAGCATACTCATCATGGGCGTGACCTTTGCCGCATATATGCTGAACACTGATCTGGAAGAGACACTTATCAGTGAGCGCGGTACGGATATAATCACTCACGACTACACTTATGAATCGGCGGCATCGTCTGAATGATCTGAAACAGCAAAACAGGGAGGCATCGGCCTCCCTGTTTTATTGTAAAACGAAAACCCCCAGTTTTACTGGGGGTTCAAAAAAGCTTTAGCTATGGAAAGAAAATACCCCCTGTGATATAATAAGTGTAGGTTCGCCAACCGCACTTAAGAACAGGAGGTAATTATCTATGACAGATAACATTAATAGTTTAGCACATTCCAAGTGGAATTGCAAGTATCATATAGTATTTGCACCGAAATATCGCAGAC
>JAFXRI010000027.1 GCA_017526445.1 Ruminococcus sp.
AAATTTTCCTTGCCGGGCGAAAAGCGAATTGGTCTTCGCTCGCCCGCCTGCGTCAAATTTATGCACTCTGACGAAAAATCTCAGCTCAACTTTATTGAGCTTGCGGGCGATCTGACGCACAGGGGTTGTGCGGTATTGCCTTAAAAGTCTGAGAACATTCGTTTATTTGCACTCTTGACTTTCCGTATCTGTTGGTGTATAATGTATAAGGAGAATAATACGTCCTTTTCTGACTCTAACGGAGGTCAAAATGACATACGCTAAACGCTGTGCGGCCTCGCTTCTGGCTGCACTGCTGATCATGCTTCTGCCGGGAGCTGCTCTGAAAGCATTTGCCGGCACGGCCCTGATGACTGTTCCCGACAAGGTGATGCAGGGAGTACCCTTTGAGGTCACGGTCACTTTCTCGGCTGAAAGCTCTCTCGGTATGGCCGAGACTGATATCGTCTATGACAGCTCGATGCTTACATATACCGGAGGACTCGCCTCCGGCGGTAGGGGAGTCCTGCACCTGCGTGCATTCCCTGACGGCAGCAGCGGACAGATCACTGCATCTCTTTCATTCACGCCCCAGGCACAGGGCAGTACCAGGATCTCGATATCCAACTGTACTCTCAGCTTTGAAGACGGTTCACCTGCCGGAAGCGCCGGCTGTGATCTTACAGTGAATGTCGTTGAGAACGACGGCAGCGAGGTACCGCTTGTCACAGATATAGCTCCGGGTTCGGATGACTCCGAGCAGCCCCGGCAGACTATCGAAAAGGATGAAAACGGCATACCTGTAATGGGCGTGCTGAAAAGCCTTTCTGTTTCTGAGGGTGAGCTTGCCCCCGCTTTCTCTCCGCTGATATTTGATTATTCTGTCAAGGTCGGCAGCGATGTTCTGCTGGTCGAGGTGGATGCTGAAACGATCTCCGATACCGACTATATCTGGTTCGAGGGGACCAAGTGGCTCGGGGATACCGGCACGACACGAAAGATAACAGTCACGGATGTTTACGGCAATAAGAACACTTACAGGATAGTTTTTACAAAGGAGCCTGCGGAGACTGTTCCCGCCGTGACCGAACCTGCTGAGGTTACATCTGTAACAGAGACAGAAGCTGTCACCGCCGTGCAGCCCGCTGTGACGTCTGAGATCACCGCTGAGCAGAGCAGTTCCTCACAGAGCAGCGAAGCATCCTCCTCCAAACAGTCCGGGATGTCAGAGCTGAAGGACAAGCTGATGCCGGCACTGCTTATAATTCTCGCAGCACTTGTCCTGGCACTGATAATTATGATAATATGGGTAAAGACTAAATCCGAACGCCGGCGCAGGAAGATCAAAAGCTCGGGCGGGAAACGGTAATTATGTTTAGGCAATAAAAGGAGCGCGGTCAGCTTTGACTGCGCTCCTTTGTGTTATATGTTTTGTTTCAGATCATTCAACAGTTACACTCTTAGCAAGGTTTCTCGGCTTGTCAACATCAAGTCCCTTTGCAACAGATACATAGTAACCCATCAGCTGGAGAGGAACTACTGCCAGGCTGGCTGCGAAAAGCGGATCAGTCTTGGGGATGTAAGCCGTAAAGTCAGCTGTATCCTCAACACTGTAGCTGCCGTAATTGGTGAGTCCCATTATGTATGCGCCGCGGCTCTTGCACTCGACCATATTGGAAACAGTCTTTTCAAACAGAGCCTGCTGTGTCAGAACACTGATAACAAGTGTACCTTCTTCGATAAGAGAGATAGGTCCGTGCTTGAGCTCTCCGGCAGCATAAGCCTCCGAGTGGATGTAGCTTATCTCCTTCATCTTGAGGGAGCCTTCGAGGGAAACTGCGTAATCAACACCTCTGCCGATGAAGAAAGCATCGTGGATGTTTGCGAACTTGGAAGCGAACCACTGGATGCGCTCCTTGTCCTCCAGTATCTTCTTTACCTTGTCGGGGAGAGTCTGTATCTCTGCGAGCAGCTCAGCAAACCTTGCGTCCTCGATCTCTCCTCTTGCTTTGGCGAACTGCATTGCAAGCAGATAGCTTGCGATAAGCTGTGTGCTGTAAGCCTTGGTAGTAGCAACTGAGATCTCCGGGCCTGCAAGTGTGTAGAATACATTGTCGGCTTCTCTTGCTATGGACGAACCTACCACGTTGACGATACCGAGAGTCTTGATACCGTTGTCCTTAGCCATACGCAGCGCCGCAAGGCTGTCGGCAGTCTCGCCGGACTGGCTGATTATAATGACAAGACTGTTTTTGAGCAGCGTCATTTTCCTGTATCTGAACTCGCTTGCCAGCTCGACTCTTACGGGTATTGTAGTAAGCTCCTCGATAACATACTGTGCAGCCATTCCGACATGGTAGGCAGAACCGCAGGCGACGATGTAGATCTGGCTGATCTCTCTGATAGCCTCATCGGTAAGTCCGAGGTCGTCAAGAACGATCCTGTCGTCCTTTACAACAGAATTGATAGTGTCGTGGATGACCTGGGGCTGCTCGTGTATCTCTTTGAGCATAAAGTGCTCGTAGCCGCCCTTCTCAGCTGCCTCGGCGTCCCACTTGATCTCGGTAAGGGGCTTAGTGATCTCCTCACGGTCGATATTAAAGAAGGTAGCTCTGCCTTTTTCGAGCTTGGCTATCTCCATATTGCCGATGTAGTAAACATTCCTTGTGTATTTGAGTATAGCAGGAACATCAGAAGCCACATAGGTCTCGCCGTCGGTAACGCCTATTATCATCGGGCTGTCCTTGCGGGCAGTATAGATCTCTCCGGGGAACTCCTTGAACATAACGCACAGAGCGTATGAGCCGCGGATACGGGTCATAGCACGGCAGATAGAATCCACAGGGCCTTCCTTGTATTTATTGTAATAGTAGTCGATGAGCTTTACAGCTACTTCCGTATCAGTCTGCGACTTGAAGGAGTATCCGGCCTTGGTGAGCTTTTCCTTGAGCTCCTGATAATTCTCTATGATACCGTTGTGGACAGCGACTACATTTTCGTCGTCAGAAGAATGGGGATGAGCATTGAGCGACGAAGGCTCGCCGTGAGTAGCCCAGCGTGTATGACCTATTCCGCAGGATCCCGAAACGGCAGCACCGTTATTGGTCATCTCCTGGAGCACTTTGAGTTTGCCCTTTGCCTTAACTATCTCAACATCGCTTTCGCCGTTCCTTACGGCGATACCTGCCGAGTCATATCCTCTGTATTCAAGCTTGGAAAGGCCGTCGAGAAGTATCGGAGCAGCCTGATGATTACCGGTAAAACCAACTATTCCACACATAAAATATCCTCACAATCATTATTATTTCCCCCGTCATATATAAACAATATGAACGGGTGGCACGGCATATACATATATCATGCTATATATTATATCATACTTTTGCTTTTAAGTCAATGATAATCGGAGCAATTCTCTCAAAATAATCTGTCTCCGGTCTGTCACGGCAGCGCTATCAGCTCCGTATCCCACGCCGGGTAGTATCTTGCCCTGCGCATATACAGCCTGTACTGCGGGGCTATACTGTTTACGAGCAGCGGCAGATCAAGTATATCATAGGGCCTGTGATATATCCCTGTCCTCAGTTTGGGCATATACTTTCTGATAGTTTCTGCGCTTCCCCTGATCGCTGGCGCGTCCTCGCCTTCCACATCGTATTTGATGTAGGTGCATCTTTTCCCGTCCAGTATGCTGTCAAGGCTCCTTGCTGCAACGGGTATCCCGCTCCCGGAGACTGACTGCTGCCTTCCGGCGCCGGATGAAAAATACAGTATCCCGTCCCTGTCGGAAGCAGCCGCATTTATAAGAACGGTATTATCAAGACCTTCGCAGCGCTTTACGCATTTTGAAAAATTCCTCCTGCTTGGTTCAACGGCATAAATGCTTTCGTACCGCCCGCCGGTGTATTTCAGGAACTGTTCAACAGTATCTCCCGTGTAGGCGCCGAGGTCTGCATATATCTCGTCCTCTCCGAGAGAAAGGAGCTCAAAGATCCCGTCGGGCTCGGACCATTCCGAAAGATAAGCTATGTCGCCGCTTATCCTGAAACTCAGCACATCCGTAAAGCAGCGCTTTGACTTATCGTCCGACAGCAGGGAATACACCTTTTCGATATCTTCACTTCGTTCCAGCAGGGCAGTCTTCTCAAAAAACACATCCCCGATAACAGCTGTCTCGGGAAAGACCAGCAGGTGCCGCCTGTTAAGAGAGTCTATACGCTCCATTATTTCGGGAAGATTGGTGCCGAATGCACAGGCTGCAGCAAACTCGCCGCCGCTGTTTTCAAGCTCGGACATACTCATCAGCTTAAATCCGTGAAAGCTCTTGTCCCTTTTGAAATCGTCGCTGACAAAGATGCCCGAGGCTTTAAGACCTTTCTGTTCAAAAGCTTTCAGCAGCTTTTCACATCCGTCGCCCATACCGTATATGTATATCGGCAGACCGCTTTGCCTGAGCTTCTCATCCCAGCCGGTCACCTCTGCGAGAGAACCGGAAATCCCCATACCTTTTCCTCCTCTTGGCTTGACAAACTTAAACAGCGCACAGCCTGTTACGACTGTGCGCTATCGCTGTCAGTAATGTTCGTCGTGATCCATATCCTCGTGATCCATAGCGTCCATTACATCACCGGGATGAACATGATGTCCGCCGCCAATCATATCACGTCCGCGGATATTGTACTTGTCACGGTTGATGTCGATCTGCTTGTCAAGCATTGCAAGGACCTCACGCGGCTTCTTGACGGACTTGATCTCCTTGATCGGTGTGTCAATATCCTTTACGTTTATCACGATGGTACCGCACTTGAATATCCTCTGGAAGAACTTCAGCACAAGCTTCTTGTCAGTGACCTTGTACAGATCCATTTCGTCCTCCACAAGGCTCAGAAAGCCCTTGCGTGTGATGAACTTGGTCTCCGTGAGAAAGTACCTTGTGAACGAGATCGGCAGTCCGAAAAGGGTGCGCTTTTTGTCCGTCCAGATGTAATCGAAATCCGCCTTTTTAGCCATAATTATTACCTCCGTTTGTATTGATCCGGGCTTGGCCGGGAAAATATACTATTTGATCTTTACAGACTTGACAGAAGAATAGTTGCCGTATCTTACCGAGTCGGTCTTTCCGTCCTTTGTCACGAAAGAGCGGACCTTTACATACCAGGTCTCGCCTGTCTTGGGAACAGTGGAGAAGTTCTCGGAAAGATCGGAAAGAGCAGTGGAAGTGTAGCTGTGGACATTCTTTGCAAAGTTCTTGTCTGTGCTGTACTTCACCTGATATCCTGTCGAGCCGGCTGTCGCTTTCTTCCAGCTGATCTTGAATGCACCGGAAGTGCTGCTGATAGCTGTAACAGCGTTTACGGCAGGCTTGATAACGAATTCCTTTGTTACGCATCCGCTGTAGCTGCCCTTGCCGGCGATAGTGATAACAGCAGTGCCGACTGCCTTGTTTTTCTTGTAGGAAACGGTATAGTCAGTACCCTTTGTGAGCTTCTTTCCGCCGACAGATTTTACTGTAAGCTCATCTGCTCCGTTTCTGCTGTCCGGAGTGATCGCACTTCCGGTATAGGTGTAGGAGCCGTATTTCAGGCTGGCAGAGCCTATGACATTGCTGCTGCCGACCTTGATCTTCTGCACGTCACTGTAGTTGCCGTATCTTGTGGAAGTCGTCTTTCCGTCAGTAGTGTAGAAGGATCTTACCTTGATGTACCATGTCTCACCGGTCTTGGGATATTTGCTGAGCGTAACAGCTGTCTTTTTGAGATCAGTTGTAGTGTAGCTGTAGCTTGATGAGAAGGAGCTGTACTTGGAGTATCTCACCTGATAACCGGTAGCGGAGCTGTCGGCGTTCCAGTAAACATTTATCTTATTCGCCGCAGTGGTGAGCTTTGTTACCTGGTTCACAGCCGGCTTGATGATGAACTTCACGCTCTTGCTGCCTTCGTACTGTCCTTTGCCCTTGACTGTGGCTGTTGCTTTCCCGACCTTTGTGTTGCCGGTATAGGAAACGGTATAGTCAGTGCCTTTCTTGAGTGTCTTGCCGCCGAGCTTTACGGTGATCTCATTGCTCCCGCTCCTGTTATCGGGAGTGACGGCACTTCCGGTATAGGTGTAGGAGTCGTATTTAACGGTCACGGATGCATCCTTTAGATTTCCGAGTATGACCTGGGGAGCATTTTTGAACAGTGCTTTGCAGTAACTGCTGTCAGCGACCTTCAGAGTGGACCTGTTGAGGAATCCCAGCTTCTCGTTCGAGGACTCGCCGGATGATCCGGAGTAAAATGCGTTGTTGTCCCACAGAACGCAGGGTACCCCGAGAGCAGTGGCCTGGCTTATATAATCCTCAGCCCACTTGCATCTGTCGGAAGAATTCTTTTTGTCAAAGGCGCCGTATTCGCCGATTATCACAGATATGCCCTTGTCTGTGAAGCTGGACTTGACCTGGCTGAACAGGCTCTTAAGCTGCTGCTGCATATTTGACGAATATGTCGCAGTCCCGTTCGACGCGTTCATAGCAAAATCGTAAGGCGTGTAGGCGTGCAGCGAAACGGCTGTCATACCGGCGCTGTCCTTTGGCAGCTTGAATGCGGATGTCGTGCACCCCTCGATGGAAGCGCCGTATCCCGGGCACATTACAAGCCTTGTGGCGTTCTTTCCGCCGGCTGCCCTTATCGTATCCAACGCAGTCTGATTAAGGGTGTTTATACAGCTTATCGCATCCTTGACTTTGCTGTTCGGGTTGTCCTTGTTGAACCACCATTCGTTCGCAGTATCACCCACAAGTCTCGGCTCGTTGAGCGTCTCGAAGATCAGGTGCTCGTCATAGTTCTTGAACCTGGCAGAAACCTGTTTCCATACAGCGCTGACATAGCTTTTTGACTTCGACAGATAAGTGCTTGAAGGGTAGAATCCCTTTTTATCTGTGTGAAGGGTGTTGTCGTGATGGATGTTCAGTATTACATACATACCGTCATCAATGGCGTAATCCACCACGTCCTGGACCCTGTTCATCCATGTGGAGCTGATATTATTGCTGCTGTCAACATGGTTATGCCAGGACACGGGGATCCTGACGGTGTTGAAGCCCAGGCTCTTCACCTTGTCGATAAGCGCCTTTGTCACGATAGGGTTTCCCCAGCCTGTTTCGTATTTGTTCTCGTCGGTTATCCAGCTGCAGTTGCTTGTATCCAGCGAATTTCCCAGGTTCCAGCCCATCCCCATTTTCGAGGTTATATCCTTGGGCTTGAGTGAGGCTGCACTTGCCGGAAATGCAAGGGATGTAACGGCGATCGCCGCAGATGCTGCCAGAGCGATCAGCTTTTTCTGTAATTTCATTCATTTCCTCCTTGATATCCATATCCGTCCTGCGGATCAGATCATATGTACAGGGATAGCTCACTCGCGTTTACAGTCCCTTGGCTGCTGAAAGTGTGATGCCGTTCTTGCCGAGCTTGTTCTCGTGGTCAAGACCTACGAACTTGCCGCTCTCCTGCCAGAGCACTTCCTTGACGAACTTGTACTTTTCCTCGTCCCAGTCGGTGAAGTTATCTTTGAGAAGTCCGCCTGTATCGCCGGAGTTTGCATTAAGGCACCAGAATGTATGATTGAGATTGTTTTCCTTGATGAGCTTTCTCATATATGTCATCCAGGTGAGATTGGGCTCGGTCATAAATCCGCCCCATTCGCCTATAAGCAGGGGAGCGATATCCTTTTCCTTGATAAAGAACCAGTTGTCTCTCCAGCAGTCCTTCATAAGCGAGTCGAAGGAGTAACTGCCTTTGAACCAGGGCTGTTCATATACGGTAGGGCCGTAGTCATGCGGCGAATATACCAGCTTGTCCTGGTATTTGCCGAGATCGACAGGGTAGTCCTTTACACCTCTGAGATTGCCGCCCCACCAGTTGAACCAGTAGTCTGCGCTGTCCGACGAGGAATAGTCTCCGTTTTTCTTGGAATATATCTCTGTGCCTTCCACCATAATGAGAAGGTTGGGGTTCTTGGCCAGTACTCTTGCGGCAGCAGTTTCAGCAACGTGCTTCCAGTTGTTGCCGTCCTTCGAGCCGTTCCATATAGCAGCGTTCTTGCCCTCGTTCGGCTTGCCGTGAGGCTCGTTCTTGAGGTCAATTGCAATGATCGTGTCATTGTTCTTATAGCGGTCGGCTATATATTCGAGAGCCGTGTAATAATCCTCGGCACTGATCTTGTCGGTGTACCAGAGATTAGCCATATGTCCCGAAGCATCAGTGTTGGCCGAATGGATGTCAGGCATTACCTTTATTCCGTTTTCGCAGCAGAGCTTCAGGAAATAGTCAAAGATCTCCTGGCTGTTCATAGAGTTAAGATCTGCATTGTAGGCGTTATTGTAATTTGCCTTGGGGTATTCGCCCTTCTTCCACTGAAGCAGCAGCTCAGCCGACATAGGTACTCTTATAAGGTTGAAGCCCCTGTCCGCTATCGCTTTGACAGTAGGAACGAGCTCGCTGTTCCACAGTCCGTCGAAGGTGTTGGTGCCGGTGTTGTAGCCGAACCAGTTAAGACCTGTGAGCCAGACCTCCTTGCCGTTTTTGTCGAGTATCCTGGATCCGTCGGTATGGAGCCAGTCATCTCCCTTGGATGCGGCAGCGGGTGCAGCGATCATCTTCTTGACATCGTCAGCCGAGAGAGAACCGTTCTGTCCGCTGAATCACTGGCTGGACAAGGCAGCTTACTATATTGCAGACAATAACAACTGCAAAGATGAAGATGTCGATAAAGTTGTCGATGAAGTTCT
>JAFXRI010000028.1 GCA_017526445.1 Ruminococcus sp.
AAGATGGCACAGAAAGTAGTAGGCTACATCAAGCTTCAGATCCCCGCAGGAAAGGCAACTCCTGCACCGCCGGTAGGACCTGCACTCGGTCAGCACGGCGTTAACATCATGGCATTCACAAAGGATTTCAACGAGAGGACCAAGAACGATATCGGTCTTATCATCCCCGTTGTTATCACTGTATATGCTGACAGATCGTTCACATTCATTACCAAGACTCCCCCTGCAGCCGTTCTTATCAAGAAGGCCTGCAAGATCGAGTCCGGTTCCGGCACACCCAACAAGACAAAGGTCGCTACGATCACAAAAGAGCAGGTACAGAAGATCGCTGAGCAGAAGATGCCCGACCTCAATGCAGCTAATATCGAGTCTGCAATGAGTATGATCGCCGGCACTTGCCGTTCGATGGGCGTAACTGTAGTAGACTGATCGTACCGTAACAGCCGAAAGGCTAAGAGATGGTGGGAGGATTATTCCGCTAACCGCAGTTAGGTTTAGACCGCGGTATTACCACTTTTAAGGAGGATAAACTAATGAAACATGGCAAGAAGTATGTTGACGCCGCAAAGGCAGTTGACAGAGCTAAGCTTTATGACGCTCCTGAGGCTCTTGATCTGGCAGCTAAGGGTGCAAAGGCTAAATTCGATGAGACTATTGAGGCACATATCCGTCTGGGCGTTGACTCCCGTCACGCAGACCAGCAGGTAAGAGGTGCCGTTGTACTTCCCAACGGAACAGGTAAGAGCGTAAGAGTTCTCGTGTTCTGCAAGGAGGATAAGTTCGAGGCTGCAAAGGCAGCAGGCGCTGAGTATGTAGGCGGCATGGATCTTGTTGACAAGATCATGAAGGAGAACTGGATGGAGTTTGACGTTGTTGTTGCATCGCCTGATATGATGGGCGTTGTCGGCCGTCTTGGTAAGGTCCTCGGACCCCGCGGACTTATGCCGAACCCCAAGGCAGGTACCGTTACTCCTGACGTAGCAAAGGCTGTTACCGATGCTAAGGCAGGTAAGATCGAGTACCGTCTCGACAAGACCAATATCATCCACTGCCCCATCGGCAAGGCTTCCTTCGGCGCTGCAAAGCTTGAGGAGAACTTCAACACTCTGCTCGACGCTATCGTTAAGGCTAAGCCCGCCGCTGCTAAGGGTCAGTATCTCAAGAGCGTAGTCGTTGCTTCGACTATGGGCGTTGGTATCAAGGTCAATACTGCAAAGTACGGTGTTTGATCTCGTATAAGCTGATGTAAAAATATCGGGAAGCTCTGTGCTTCCCGTTTTTTATTTCAGAGGTATATGCCCTCCGGAGCAGAGATCAGCTCTGTTTATAAAATATTAGCATTTTATTTACATTTCGTTTACGGAATGCCCGGCTGTCAGCGGGTATATATAGGTGAAATGCATTTTGAGCCCGACGAGAGAAGGGCTTTGGGTACCCAAAAGGATGGTGATGAAAATGACCGATGAAAGCATACTGGATCTGATGCGCCGCAGCGACGAGAACGGCCTCAGAGAAGCTATGGAAAAATACGGGCGGCTTGTGCGTTCCATTGCCGCAGGTATGCTTGAAGCAGAGGAGGACAGGGAAGAAGTGGTGTCTGATACTTTTTATAAGGTGTGGAACAACCGCAGCGGGATAGATCTGTCAAAGGGCAGTCTGAAAAACTACATATGTATGGTGGGCAGGGGCTGCACTATCAATAAGCTCAGATCGGTCAGCAAAACAGAACCGCTGTCGGATAATGAAAGAGATCTCGGGATCGAGGTGGACTTCTCCACCGAGACCTCCGCCGAGCACAACAGGCAGGTCATAGCAAAGTGTATAAGAGAACTGCCGTCACCCGACAGAGAGGTTTTCATCGACCGTTTCTATTACAGTATGGCGTATTCGCAGATCGCTGCGTCCCTCGGGATAACCAAGAAACGGGTGGAGTACATCCTCCACAAAACAAAACGCAGCCTGCGCAGAGCACTGGAAAAAGGGGGAATATTGTTATGAGATATATAGACGATATGATAAAAGATATTCCTCTCGAGGAACTGACAGGAGGTACCGAAATGAATAACAGCATAAATGATGTCAAGGCCGTTATCCCTGATAGCAGTACAGAGGAAGAAAAAGACTATGTTCAGACAAAGGAAAACACCATAAATACAGAGTTGCCGCAGCCCAGACCTATCACATCGGGCAGCGGCGCAAGAGTAAGAGGAAAGGGGCTCAGCATCATCGCGGCGGCAGCTGCCCTCGTCATAGCCGCAGGCGGTGTTATGACCTATCTCGGCGCAGCTAAGAACATCGGCCCGCTGGCAAGCGCCTTCAGGTCTGCGGATGATGTCTCGGATAACGGCGGCGACGTGACCGCCGAAACGAAAAAGAAAGCCGAGATCGGCGCCAAGGCGGTCTTCACAGTCATAAACGGTTATACTGCCGACAAGATCTCCGACGGCAGGCAGTCCGAGATCAGGACAGGTCTGACCACCACCTCGGCGAAGGTGCTTGCCAACGGCGACGAACAGCAGGAGAAGCTTTTCGAGGATGCCAACCGTTCAGGCGGCGACGCAGCATACTATGCGGCAGAGATCGACAAGGGCCTTATGGAGCAGTTCAAGGAAATGTTCGACGCGAACGATCTCGGCCCCTGCGAGATCGCATACTACATTGACACGCAGTACAGAGTGACCTGGGCACAGTGGCGTGACCTGGAAACAGGCTATGTGGGGCAGTATCCGGTGGCCGGCGGCGGAACTACCGAGCTCGGCAAGTTCAACAACGGGCTCCCCGATGACGGTGAGAGCGTGCCCGATGGCGAGATCTCTATATCCTTTGAGTCCAGCAGCACGAGCATTTACCCCGGTATATTCTTCACCTCAGTATCAAATACCAACATCGCGAAGGAAAGAGTCGATCAGATGCGGGAGGAGCTTGCCAAGAATAAGCAGATCATCACTCCCGACGAGAGCAAGCCCAAGCTCTATGGCCCCGGATATACTATCCGTATCGCGGATGAGAAAGGCGAGCTTCTGATCTCCACCTCGGACAGGATGGATGCACCCCTTATCGTAAACGGTGAATACTGCCGGTGCGATTATCTGCAGACGTTCCTGAACTCGGTACGCTACGGCTTCGCTATGGAAGGCGGAGATACAGCCACCTTCTCTTACGTTGACAAAGATCAGGATGCCATTACCTATTATGACTCGCCTTTGGGAAGACTTGAGGGCGAAGCCAGACAGTGGTACAAGGATTTCCTTTCAAAGAACTATCAGCCCGTTGAGGACGTGGGCGCTGAGTCTGAGCCTTCGGTCTTCAAATACGTTCAGCTGCCCAAGGGCGACGCCGAAATGCCGGTAGTTATCGCCAACACCAAGTATGCGAACGCAAATGTTCAGGTGGACGGCAAATATTACAAGGTCGAGGACACCTCTATCTTTGATCTCGTTGACAGAGCCTTCGCCTGCGAGGAGACTCTCAGAAACGACAAGGAAGAACAGCTCGGAAAACTCAGAAGCTGACCTTGTCCGACAGGAGATAATACCGAAAAAAACGCGTGGTCTTAACGATCGCGCGTTTTGCTTTTTATGTTATTCCGCCGCTGCTATGCCCGGGTTGTACTCCATATTGAAGATCTTCCATTTCCAGCCTGTCTTGGCGATGTAGCAGTTGTATTCCACCGTCTCGCTGCGGTCGGAGCCCTTGTAGGTCACATTGCATACCACAACATAGATCTCCTTCACCGACGGCGCCGAGCCGTATTTTTTCTTGTAGGCTGTAAGATCAAAGGCCTCGCGGTCTTCGGGATCGTCGGGATCGAGCTTTTCCTCCTTGCCCAGCTCCAGACTGACAGTAAGCCCGCTGCCGTAAAGCTCGGTGAGATCCTCCTTGAACTTGCGCATATAGTCCTCCTTGGAAAGGCCCATATCGCTTCGCTCTTTTTCATAGACGTCCTGTATCTCTCCCGGCATCGTGTCGATGAACTTGTCAAAGTCGTTGCTGTCCAGCGCCGTGAAATACTGCTTGATAACGTCCTCCTTGTTGTTTGAGAAGAGTATGCCTCGCTGTATCAGCACGAAGATGATAACACCCACAGTGACAACCGCCGCCGCTATCAGCAGATTTCTTCTTGCAGCCGGATCTGCTTTCCTGGCAGAGGGCTGTGCTTTTTTGCGCTCCGATGCCGCCTTTTCCTTTTCCTCCTCGGTCATAAAGCGCACCGGCTTTTTGGGAGTGGCCTTTTTCAGCTTCTCCAGCGACTTGGACTTTACATCCGGCTTGCCATAGCCGCACTTGTCGCAGTAGCTCCCTTTATAATAGCTCCCGCAGGACTTGCACACCTTTGCCAATGATCTCACCTCACATAAGCTTTTTGCGTCAGCGAAACACACGCCCCCCGTCTCACGGAGAGGGCGCGTTTCATCATACGTTTTCCGTCATATCAATAGACTTTGTAATATTTGGTCATCTTTGTCTCAAAGATCTTGGTTACCATACCGGTCACGCCAAGAACTGCCGCGATTATCGCAATGACGATAAGCACCCTTGCAAAAACCTTCATATCTGTTCATCTCCTCTTTCAGACGATCTTTATTGATCTCACGCTGCTGTAATTGCCGTAGCGTGTATTGTTCTGTGCAGTAAACGATCTTACCTTAACATACCATGTCTCGCCGGACTTGGGTACCTTTGAGAAGCCCTCAGATGTATTGCTCAGATCAAAGGTGGTCCAGCTGTGGACATCCTTCTCAAAGTTCTTATCCTTCGAGTAAAGCACCTGATATCCGCTCGCAGCCAGATCTTTGTTCCAGGAGAGGACGAATTTCCCGCTCTTTGAGGTCAGGCTCTTTATCGTCTGCTTTGCGGGCTTGACAACAAAGTACAGGGTGCGGCTGCCGGTGACGTTCCCGGTGATGCCGGTGACAACGATCTTAGCCTTGCCGACCTTGGTGTTGGACGAATAGGTGACCTTATAATCCGACGCCGGTATGACAGTGCCGGTCCTGAAGGTGAAATGCACCGTCGGCTTTATCGCCTTGCCGGTGAATGTATATGATTTATAGTCTATCGAGATACTTGCATCGTCCGAGCCGATCGCAAGGGGCTTGATCGTGAATTTCTTTGTGTACGTCCCGCAGTATCCGCCGATGCCCTTGATTATCAGCGACGCTGTGCCGGGGAGGGTATTGTTCTTGTATTCAATGCTGTAGTCATCTCCCTCGGTGAGCTTGACTGAGCCGTTCCTTACGGTAACAGTGGGCTTGAGTGCTCTTCCGCGGTAGGTGTAGCTGCTGCAGGGTATCGTGATCTTGCAGTCAGCGACAGAGGGGCGCACGGTGATCTTCATGGTCTTCTTGATACTGCCGTCCAGTGCGGTTATTACAGCAGTGCCAGCTGAGATCCCGGTGATCTTGCCGTATTTGTTCACTGATGCGACGCTCTCGTCCGAGGATGACCACTTGGCCTTGTACATTAAGCAGTCGGCTTCAAAGTAAGGCTGCTGAGTGCTCGTGAGAGAACCCTGAAGCTCCAGCACCGCGCTCGCGCCCTTGTCTATGGTCTTGTTTCCCGATACGAATGTGAGCTTGCTGCCGGAAACGAAATCTTTTTCCACCTGTACCGGCACATAGCAGCCCTTGAGGGCGCTGCTGGGCTTGTCAGCGTTTCCGCTGCCGCCGGAGAACCTGCCGCAGAGTATGGTGGGATATCCGTAGGTTATCTGATCGGAGGTGAAGCATCCGATCCCCACAAAGGTATTGGAGGGGTTTATCATAGCCTCATAATGCCCCGTTACCTTTGAACTGTCCCTGTTTACCCAGTCTGACTTTTCCTCATAGAACTGATCTATACCCGTGACCATAGTGTCGGAATAGTTCCAGGCCAGTACCTCGCTGTTGCCGTATTTGAGATCTCCTACTTTACAGGTGAAGCAGCTGCTCCCGTTCGGACGGTCGTGGGAGAGCATAAGGCTGGCCTCAGCAGCGCGCAGTCTTGCAGTCTGCTCCAGATCGTAGGACCACTTTATCGGAACATAGTCGGAAGACTTCAGCTTGCGGGAGGGATCACGGGGATCGTAAACGCCCTGGTCGCAGGCTTCCTTCCTGATCTCGTTTATTCTTGCCACCGCCTTTGATGCGTCTGCGATGTAGTCACCCTTTATCGCAACAGTAACAGTGCCGGACTTAGCCGGCTGCTCATACTCGGTGATAATATTCGATGAGCTTGACAGGGCAGCCGTCCCGAAAGCTCCCGCTGCCATAGCCATGACCGCAGCCGAGATGCCGACAGCAAATCTTATCAGTCTCTTTCCTGCCTCAAACATTTTTCCGACTTCCTTTCCTGGCAAAATATATCATTTTCAGTATATCACACTTTCCGGAATATTTCAACCCTTTTTTCAGATGTTTTGCCGGCAGAAACGGTTGAAAAAAATTAATGTATGTGTTATAATAGGGTAGTATGCGGGAAACTGCCCCGCAGCAGATAAACAGCTGTCCCCACCGGGGAGGAAAGAGGATAATATGGACTTTACAAAACTTTGTTTCGGAGTTGACGGCGACAGCATCACTGCCGGCGAGCAGTGGTCGTACCATGTGTTCAGGGAGCTGGGCTTTGCTTCTCATCATAACGTGGCGGTGGGCTCGGCAGTCTGGTATAAGCGCAGGCTCAGCTGCGATGCCGGTACAGCGGAGACTCAGGATTATAACTCGCCGGATTTCGCAGGCATCAGCGACGGCTGGCTCCCCACCGACGATCTTAATGAGCTTCAGAAACGTGCCAACAACTGCGCCATAGTGCATACCCAGAGATATATAAGCGATGTCAGGGCAGGGCTCGCGCCGGAGCCGGATGTGTTCGCCTTCGCTCTCGGTACGAATGACAGCGAGGGCTGCTTCGGCGATGCCGTGAAAGCCCTTCTCGGAAAAACACTTGATGCCGAAAGCCTTGACCTTTTCACCGAGGCTGGAGCAATGCGCTGGTGCATACAGCGTATCGCTGAGGAGTTCCCATCGGCGAGGATATTCGTCCTCACTCCCATACAGGCGGCGGATCCCGCCCATAACGCCAAGACCGAAAAGCAGATCAGAGAGGTCTTCATCCCGGTGGCAGGGGCTATGGGCGCACAGATCATCGACTGCTTCCACGGCTGCGGCATATGCGAGAAGTTCGAGGTCCCCGGCGGCGAGGGACGTCATCTCCGCGACGGCCTGCATCCTCTGCCCTCCGGACAGCAGCTTGAGGGCAGATTTGCTGCCAAAGAAATACGTACAAATATGTTCTGAGGCCGTCTTGCGGATAGGTTTTCGGCAAATTGTCTATTTTTGGAGCCGTTAATTGTTAAAATATCTGAAAAATAAAAAGAATACTTGCAATCGGACGTAAATACGTGTATAATGTAAAAGGGTATGACTGTCCGGATGCGCCTGGCGTCAGCCCCTATCCGTAAGATCAGAAATGAGGTCGTTAACGATGCTTGAAGAGCTGAAAAAGAATGTCTGTGAGGCTAACCTGCTGCTGCCGAAGTACGGGTTGGTAACATTCACCTGGGGCAATGTCTCAGCAGTGGACCGGGCGACCGGGATGATGGTGATAAAGCCCTCCGGCGTTGAATATGATGAAATGAAGCCCGAGGATATGGTGGTCGTAAGTATCAAGACCGGTGAGGTCAGGGAAGGCAGATACCGTCCCTCCAGCGACACCCCCACGCATCTGGAGCTTTACAGGAAATACGATAATATCGGCGGCGTGTGCCATACTCACAGCCGCTGGGCGACATCATTCGCTCAGGCAGGAAGAGGGATCATCCCCATGGGTACTACCCACGGCGATTACTTCTACGGCGAGATCCCCTGTACCCGCGCCATGACAAAGGAAGAGATCGCAGGAGAATATGAAAAGGAAACGGCGACAGTTATCATCGAGGCCTTTGAGGGCATTGATCCGATGACGATACCCGCTGTGCTGGTCAAGAGCCACGGCCCCTTCACCTGGGGCAAGGACGCCTTTGAGGCCGTCCATAACGCTGTGGTCCTTGAGGAAGCAGCATTTATGAACTTCCATGCGCATATGCTTGAACCGTCGATAGGTCCTATGCAGAAGGAACTGCTCGATAAGCATTATCTCAGGAAGCACGGCGCAAATGCATATTACGGGCAGATCAAGGAGGAATAGGCATGATATTCAAAAATCCCGTTGTCAAGGGCTTTTACCCCGATCCCAGCGTTTGCTTTGCAAACGGCAAATACTATATGGTGTGCAGTTCGTTCCAGTATTTCCCCGGCATCCCGCTGTTTGAGAGCGAGGATCTGGTAAACTGGACTCAGATAGGATATGTGCTGACACGTTCTGAGCAGGTTATGCTCGACAAGATCAATTCGTCCGGCGGTATCTTTGCCCCGACGATCCGTTTCAATAACGGCAGATTTTACGTTGTCACTACCAACGATACCACCAGCCAGAACTTCTACGTCTACACCGACGACATCTACGGCGAGTGGTCTGATCCTATATATGTGGATCAGGGCGGTATAGATCCTTCACTTTACTTCGAGAAGAACAAGTGCTACTTTATGTCCAACGGCGAAGACGACAAGGGCGTCTGCGGTGCCGTTCAGTGCGAGATAGACATCAAGACCGGAAAGAAGCTGTCTGAGAGCAAGTGTATATGGCAGGGCAGCGGCGGCCGTTTCCTTGAAGGTCCCCACCTCTATAAGATAGGCAAGTGGTATTACCTTATGGCTGCCGAGGGCGGCACAGAGTACGGCCATATGATAACCTGCGCACGCTCCCGCTCGCTGTGGGGACGTTATTCCCGCAATCCCAATAATCCTGTGCTCACCAACAGGAACAAGGCTCCCTATATCATCCAGGGCATCGGCCACGGCGACCTTATCCAGGACCAGAACGGCAACTGGTTCATACTGAGCCTCGGCTTCAGACAGATACATCTGTGGATGCCTTTCCACAATCTCGGACGCGAAGTGTTCCTGACTCCCGTCAAGTTCGGCGAGGACGGCTGGTTCACTGCCGGCGCTGACGGCACTACGGAGGAGTCCTTTGAGATCGAAGGCGATTTCACTCAGAACGAGAAGAAAAACTTCACCTTCGGGAATACTTCCTGGAACGTCGATTGGTCCTATATGCGCAAGCCGGACTTGAAGAAGTATGTGCTTGAAGACACGAAGGCCACGCTGTTCGGCTCGGATATCACGCTGGAGGATGCGGATTCTCCCACCTTCCTTGCGCTGAGACAGAAAGATTTCAGCTTCCTGATGTCGGCTGATGTTGCCGTCGCCCCCGAGGGAAACGATGCTTCCGCAAGATACGAAGCAGGCTTCACTGTATATATGTGCGAGAACGAACATTATGACGTTGCCTTAAGAAAGCGCCTCGGCGCCGAGGGCTATGAGGTTGTCCTCAAACTGAATATCGGCGGTATCAAGCACGTCCAGAAGGCTGTTCCTATCAAGAGCAACAAGGTAAAGCTTATCGTCAAGGCTGATAATTTCAGCTACAGCTTCCTGTTCAAGGAAGAGGATGAGAATATCGGTATGCCGATCGGATACGGATACGCCAAGTACCTCACCAGTGAGGTGTCCGGCGGCTTCACGGGCGTTATGCTTGGAATGTATGCCATCGGCAGCTGTAAGGCCGAGTTCGAGAACTTCGAGATCGAGTACAGATAATTTGCAGAATAAAACGGTCATCTTCCCATGCCGGGCTGATGACCGTTTTTTATATGATGCAGTTAATTTTTTCTGCCCTTCTTTTTGATGCGCTCGGTCTCCACAACGAGAATGTCGCCGCTGTTTACCGTGACATTCTCGGCTGCAACTATGGTGAGCTCGCCCCTTATCAGCACCAGCACCCGCATACCGTAGCTCCGGTTTATGTCCGCCACCTTCTGCCCCGGGAAGCCGCTGTCATCGTCGGCAAGTATCTCGCCTATGTTGGATACGTCGCGGTATTTCTTGTCCGAGTGCAGGTTTTTCTGATACTGCTCAACAAAGCCGGCACTGATGATACCGGTGGGTATGGCTACCACACCCACTCCGAGGAAAGCCGTGAATATCGCCATTATCTTCCCGACGACCGTTATCGGATATATGTCGCCGTAGCCTACCGTCATAAGCGTCGAGATGCTCCACCATATGCCGGAGAAAGCGTTCTCGAACTGCTCCGGCTGAGCATTGTGCTCCGCCGAGTACATCCCGATGGATGATGCCAGCATCAGAATGAGTATAATGAATACCGAGGATATGATCTGGTTGCGCTTCTCCCTCAGAACGCTTGTTATGATGTTGAAGGAGTCCAGCTGCGAGTTGATCTTGAACAGCCTGAATATCCTGACAACACGAAGCATCCTGAATACGATCATTCCCGAGAGGAAATAGAAGGGAAGTATGGTCAGCATATCTATCACACCGTCGTAGGAGAACAAGAACCTCAGCCTCGACATAACAGGCCCCTTGTCCGGATAAAGCAGATCGGCTGTCCATATGCGAAGGACGTATTCTATGCAGAATATCCCTACCGTAACGACCTCGATCATCACAAACACAGACTCCGCCGGCTCCAGCGTCCTGAAGGTGCTGAGTGTCATGGCAAGGATGTTCAGAATTATGACCACCGAGATGAATATGTCAAAGATCCTGCTGGGGAGATCCCCTTTGTACCCTATCTGTATTATGTCGAAGATACGCTTTTTCAAATCATCCACTCCTTATGCGGGGAGAGCTTATCCCCGTGATAACACCTGATAAAATTATATCACAGTCTTTCAAAAAAATCAAGGATAAGAAAGGCCCGGCTGCCGATTGACAAGCGCCGCGATCTGTGGTATCATTTATAAGGCTGCCGGGTGCGGCGGCAAATGCTGACAGAAAGAGGATGCTCATGGCAAGATTTTATCCGCTGTTCTCATCAAGCAGCGGCAACTGCTCCTTCGTCGGTGACGAGCGGGGCGGGATACTTATCGATGCAGGCGTAAGCTGCAAAAGGATAACCGATGCGCTGGCAGGCTGCAATATAGAGCCCGAGGCTGTAAGAGCAGTCTTTGTGAGCCATACCCATTCGGACCATATTTCCGGGCTGAGGGTGTTCGTAAAGAAATACAAATGCGCAGTATTTGCGCAGGAAGCCAATCTCAGGGAAATGCTGGACGGCGGCAAGCTGGAGCCTTCGGCGCAGACCTTTGCTCTTGAGGAGGGAGCCGCCGAGATAGGAGGTATGCATATCTCGCATTTTGAGACCAGCCACGACTGCGCAGCCAGCTGCGGCTTCGTTGTAGAGTTCAGAGACGGCAAGCGCGCCGCAAGCTGCACCGACCTTGGCATCGTCACCGATACAGTGAGGAACAGCCTGTACGGCTGCGGTATGGTGCTGCTCGAGTCCAACTACGATCCCGAGATGCTGAGGACAGGAAGCTATGCCTATCCTCTGAAACAGCGCATCGCCTCGGAGGTGGGACACCTTTCCAATACCGACTGTGCTGAGACTCTCGGTGAGCTTATCAGACACGGAACGAGAAGGTTCGTGCTGGGACACCTTTCGCGGGAGAACAATACTCCGGCGCTGGCAAGGCAGGCAGCTCTCAGCGGCCTGAGAGGGTATGACGAGGGGCGGGACTTCACTCTTGATGTGGCAGCTCCCGAAAACGGCGGCAAGGCGGTGATCTTCTGATACGCATAAATCTGATAACGGTAGGCAAGCTTAAAGAAAGCTATTGGAGAAGTGCCTGTGAGGAGTATCTGAAAAGGCTCTCGGCGGACTGCCGGGCGGAGGTCATCGAGCTTCCCGAAAGCAGACTGGGGGATCATCCCTCCGAGAAGGAGATAAATACAGCTCTCGCTCAGGAGGCAGCTCATATGGAGTCGCTGCTCTCGGTCAGGGGAGCTTATAATATCGCTATGTGCATCGAAGGCAAGCAGCTTTCCAGCGTGGAGCTTTCCGAGAAGCTCACATCCTGCGCCGTCAACGGCTGTTCGACGGTAAACTTCATCATCGGCTCCTCCTTCGGTATGAGCGAGGAGGTCAAGCGCCGTGCTGACCTGCGCCTGTCTATGTCGAAACTGACCTTCCCTCACCAGCTGGCGAGGGTGATGCTTCTGGAGCAGATCTACCGGGCGTTCAGCATCGCAAAGAATACCAGATACCATAAATAGAATACGCCGATACAACGCAAAAGCACTTCTGCCGTGATACAGCAGAAGTGCCGGTTTAAAAATCTTTTTCGCGTCCGTGCTATGCGGACGCTCTGTTTATATCCGACCGGGCCTCGCCCGACCGCCGCAGCCGCTCTGCGGGCTGCTATTTACTGCGTTTCGGAAAACCTGCACACCGCGGTCCCTTCGGCCGTCATCTGTGCGTTTCCCTTTCTGTGACTATATAATATCACACCGACCTTTGCAACTTCTTTGCAAATAAACCCCTTTTTTCAAAAAAGTGAAAATTTTTTTGAGATCTGTTTTTTGAGGGGAGATGTGTTATTATAGCTTGCCGAAGGGCAATAAGGAGATACATATGAAGGATACTGTATATAAATATGACATCCCGGTGAGGACAGCGCTGCTGGCAGACCTCCACGACTGTCCTTTCGGGGAGATAATATCCTCCCTTGAAAAGCGCGGGCCGGAGCTTATCTGCATAGCTGGCGATGCTTTTCACCGGGCAGTCTCTCATGAGGAAGGCCCTGTCATATCCCAGTCAAGGAATATGCTGCCGTTTTTGAGGGCCTGTGCACAGATCGCTCCTGCATTTTTCTCTCCCGGCAATCACGAGTGGCGCTTCACCGCCGAGGATATAGCTGCCGTTGCAGATACGGGAGTAAAGGTCCTTGACAACTGCTTTGTCAGCTTCAGGGGGATGACTGTGGGCGGTCTCAGCTCGGCCAGCTATTCAGCCCACCGGGACTATCGGATACTCGGGGCCGAACATTCTCCCTGCCTTGCTGACGGCGAGCGTCCCGGAAGGGCAGAGCCCGAAACGGACTGGCTCGCAGACTTCTGCTCCTGCCCGGGATATAAACTGCTTCTCTGTCATCACCCCGAGTACCGCGACATTTATCTGAAGGACCTCCCCATAGACCTCATCCTGTGCGGACACGCTCACGGCGGTCAGATACGACTCTTCGGGCGGGGGCTCTATGCTCCCGGTCAGGGGGCCTTTCCGAAATATACGAGCGGCGTCCACGGGAATATGATAATATCAAAAGGTCTCGCCAATACCGGCGGGATGATCCCCCGCCTTTTCAATCCCCGTGAAGTCGTGTATATCGAGCCGGAGTAAAGACCGTCCCCGGCATACCGGGGCGTGGAAGGACAAAAACGTAACATATAAAAAGCGGTATGCCATCCCAAAATGACATACCGCTGTTTTTCTTATATCTCTGACCTGTTTTCCAGCGCCTTGAACAGCGTGATCTCGTCAGCGTATTCAAGGATGCCGCCTATGGGCAGTCCGAAAGCCAGCCTTGTTACTTTCACACCGAGGGGCTTTAACAGCTTGCTTATATACATTGCCGTAGCTTCGCCCTCGACGGTCGGGTTGGTGGCCATAATGACTTCTTCCACGTCTCCGCTGTTCACTCTCGCCAGCAGATCCTTTATCGTGAGCTTGTCAGGACCTATCCCGTCTATGGGAGAGATCAGCCCGTGCAGAACATGGTAAACGCCCTTGTATTCCTTCGTGCGCTCAAAGGCCGTTATATCCTTGGGCGTCTCGACAACGCACACGGTGCCGTGATCGCGTTTGGCGTCCTCACAGAACCTGCATATCTCGTTTTCCGTGAAGTTCCTGCATATCCTGCAGGTGTGGATCCTGCGCTTGGCATCGAGTATCGCCTGAGCGAAGGCCCTGACCTCCTCCTCCGGCATCTCGACAACGTGGTAAGCCAGTCTCTGAGCTGACTTCATACCTATGCCCGGCAGCTTGGCGAACTGCTCAGAAAGCACGGTCAGCGGGAGTGCTCCGATATCGGCCATCAGAACAGTCCGGGGAAGGATACACCGCCGGTGAGCTTGCTCATCTCAGCGTCGGAAGTCTCGTCAAGAGTCTTGACAGCCTCGTTGAAGGCGCTCATGATAAGATCCTGGAGCATCTCAACGTCCTCGGGATCAACGACCTCGGGCTTGATGTTGAGCTTGAGCACCTGTCTCTTGCCGTTGATCGTGATATCAACAGCGCCGCCGCCAACGGAAGCAGAGAACTCTCTCTCCTCCAGCTCGGCCTGCAGAGCAGTGATCTCGTCCTGCATCTTCTGAGCCTGCTTGAGCATCTGGTTCATATTGTTTGAGGGGCCCTTGCCCATTCCCTGTGGTAATCTTGCTTTCATTTGTAAAACTCCTTATGAATTATTTTAGGCAGCCCTTGAGCGGCGCCTTTTTATTTCAGAACGGCTCAGCTGCCGCCCTTCTTTACTTCAACATCCACCTTTGCGGCCTCGGCACGCTTGATAAGCTCCTTGATCGGGTTGTCCTGATCCTCCATATCGGCGTCGTGGGAGCTGAAAAGCTTGAAGCCGAAGGTCTTTCCGTAGTATTCGTTGACGACCTGTTTCAGCATCGCGGCATCGTCCGACAGCTTGAATTTCTTCAAAGCGAAATCCGAAGCCACGATCAGATAGAACATATCGCCTTCTATGCAGGCGGCCGAGTTTTTCAGGAATGCCGCCACAGCCGGAGACCTCTGCTTTATCAGCGCCAGTATCTCCTGCCATTCGTTCAGAGGTGTGTAGTTGTTAGGATCGAACTTTTTCAGCGGCCTGGGAGGCAGTTCCTTCTTTGGGGGCACCGCAGGTCTCACAGCAGGAGCCCCGCCCTCCGCGATAGACGCGACAGCGGCTTCCAGCCTTGCTATCCTCTCGCCCAGCGCAGCCGAAGCCACGGGAGCGCTCTGTACTGCAGCGGCGGCTTTACCCGTCTGCCTTGTACACATCTTCACCGCGCACATTTCCAGCTCGATGCACTTGTTTGAGCTGCTGCGGAACCTTTCCGAGCATCCCTGCAGGGCAGAGATGTTCGCCAGTACGGTATCTATATCCGTTCCGGCGGCCATTGCTTTGAGTCTTTCCAGTTCCTCCGGCAGACAGACCACCAGATCCTCAGTACCGGTCCCGGACATCAGTATCATTACATTGCGCATCTGAGTTATGAGCTCGGAGCAGAGCACAGCCATATCCTTGCTCTTATCGTACAGCCCGTCGATAATGCGTATCATCCCGGCGGCGTCTTTGGCGAAGGCGGCCTCCAGTATATCGAACAGGTGATCCCTCCCCGCGATGCCTGCGGCAGAGGATACAGCCGAAACGGTTATATCGTCCGAATAGGTCGCACACTTGTCCAGCAGCGACAGCGCGTCTCTCATACCGCCGTCCGACAGCCTTGCTATGAGCTGCGCCGCGTCATCATGCAGAGTGAATCCCTCCTGCCCGGCGATGTAGCCAAGCCTTTTCACGATGTCGTCGGTGCGTATGCGGAAAAAGTCAAAATGCTGGCACCTGGAAACGATAGTCTCGGGCACCTTGTGTATCTCCGTAGTGGCGAGGATGAACTTGACGTGCTCCGGCGGCTCCTCCATAGTTTTCAGCAGCGCATTGAAGGCTCCCGGCGAGAGCATATGCACCTCGTCGATAATATACACCTTGTACTTGCACATTTCGGGAGTAAAGCTCACGCCGTCCCTCAGTTCTCTTATATCATCCACCCTTGAATTTGAAGCGGCGTCTATCTCGATGATGTCGGCGAGTGCGCCTTTGTCTGCCAGCTTGCATATCTCGCATTCCAGGCAGGGCTCACCGTCCTTCGGTGAAAGACAGTTGACCGCCTTGGCAAGTATCCTTGCGCAGGTCGTCTTTCCCGTCCCGCGTGAGCCGGTAAACAGATAAGCGTGAGCGGTCTTTCCGGCGATGATCTGATTTTTCAGCGTCGTGGTTATATGCGGCTGGGACACCACGTCGTCAAAGGACATAGGGCGCCACTTTCTGTACAACGCCTGATACAACCCAAACACCTCCGCTCAAATAAAGACGGGTAACAAAATCGATCCGACATATAGATGTGCAGGCGAAACTGCGTCACACGAAACAGACCGCTTAATGCTGCTCGGTTCCCCGCCTGACATGGTTCACAGCGCTTCATTGCGCAGGACCCGCACACCTATATCTCGGATCGATGAGGAACAATTTTCTTTCACCCGATCTTCAGTACACTTTATTATACCACACTATTTGCAAAAAAGCAAGGGGTTTTTCAAATTTTTTTCTGCAATGCCAAAACATAGCACAGGGCTGCTGCACGCCCGGCTGATCGCAGTTTGCCGGATCAGCGGACAGCTGATGATGAATGTGTCCTCTGATGCGGATATGTTTACGCAGATGGGGGGACGCTTTCGTCAGGCGGCGCCTTAAGGCAATACCGCACAACTCCTGTGCGTCAGATGCGACGTCCAGATTTTCGTCAGATTGCCTAAATTCGACGCAGGTTTGCTGGCGCAAGTCAAGGAGAATTTGGGTAATATGACGGAAAGCTGGCAAGCAGATGACGT
>JAFXRI010000029.1 GCA_017526445.1 Ruminococcus sp.
AAATTTTCCTTGCCGGGCGAAAAGCGAATTGGTCTTCGCTCGCCCGCCTGCGTCAAATTTATGCACTCTGACGAAAAATCTCAGCTCAACTTTATTGAGCTTGCGCGTGATCTGACGCACAGGGGTTGTGCGGTATTGCCTTAGGGAAGCTGTCTGATCGGCGGCTTCCCTTGAAATCTATATATAAATCTCAGTATGAAAGAAGGTATGACGATGAATATACTTTATACTGCAAGTGAGGCGCTGCCCTATATCGCATCGGGCGGACTCGCCGATGTAGCCGGATCACTCCCCGCAGCTATCAATGCCGAGGGTCACGACTGCCGCGTGGTGATACCCTACTATAGCCAGATCAGGCAGGAGCTCAAGGACGAGCTCACATATCTTACAAACTTCACAGTGCCCGTTGCATGGAGAAATCAGTACTGCGGTGTCTTTGTGGGACATCAGAACGGTGTCACCTACTACCTGCTGGACAATGAGTATTACTTCGCAAGAAACGGCCTGTACGGCTTCTATGACGATGCCGAGAGATATATCTTCTTCTCCCGCGCCGTGCTGGAGCTGCTGCATTATATCGACTTCAAGCCCCAGATCATCAACGCCAACGACTGGCAGACTGCGCTGGTGCCCGTTTACTATGATATTTTCTACCGCTATCAGTCGGGCTATGAGGATATCAAGACCGTCTTCACTATCCATAATATACAGTATCAGGGACAGTACGGCCTGGAGATCATAAACGACCTTATGGGCATCCCGCTCTATCATACCGATCTGCTTTCATATGACGGAGACGTTAACTTTATGAAGGCCGCTATCGAGGTGTCGGATAAGGTGACCACGGTCTCTCCGAGCTATGCCTGGGAGATACTCGATCCCTGGTATTCTCACGGCCTTGACAGGATCCTTGTGCATAAGCAGTATAAGCTCTGCGGCTTCCTGAACGGTATAGATCAGAAGGTCTATGATCCTGCGACAGATCCCAACCTGCCGAAGAATTATTCTGCAAGAAGCAAAGCCGGCAAGGCTGTCTGCAAGCAGAAGCTCCTGGAGGAGCTGGGAATGGCTCCCGGCGACGAGCCGATCATCGGCATCGTTACAAGATTCGTTTCCCATAAAGGACTGGATCTCATCAAGTATGTCTTTGAGGACATCATCAGACTGGGATATAAGTTTGCGATACTCGGTTCCGGCGAGAAGATCTATGAGGACTTCTTCTCCGAGATGCATTACCGCTATCCGGACAGAGTGGGCCTTACTCTCGGCTTCGTTCCCGAGCTGTCCAAGAGGATCTATGCCGGTGCGGATATGTTCCTGATGCCCTCGCAGTCTGAACCCTGCGGCCTCGCTCAGATGATCGCTCTTCGCTACGGTACTATCCCGATCGTAAGAGAAACAGGCGGCCTGAGAGATTCTATCCGCGATGCCGGCGACGACGGCGGCAACGGCTTCACTTTCAAGACCTATAATGCCCACGATATGCTCGATGCCTGCACAAGGGCAAGAGTGTATTACGACGATAAGAAGCGCTGGAAGAAGCTGGTCGATCTTGCTATGAAGCAGGACTTCAGCTGGAAGAAATCCGCTCAGCTCTATATCGGGCTCTACAGTGATATCCATTGATGAATATGCTCTGGCTCCCGCCGTTCTCCGGCGGGAGTTTTTTCTTATTGCTGATTTTTTTGTATTTGACATTGTCCGCGAAATATAGTATAATAAAAGAAATACTTGATCATATATCGGAGGACTGATAGAATGGCCAACAAGACCGAAATGCTTATACAGAATATAGAGAAGATAATCGTCGGGAAAAGACCGTCGATAGAAAAGGTTCTGGCAGCCATGCTCTGCGGCGGCCATGTGCTTATTGAGGACGTGCCCGGCGTCGGCAAGACCAAGCTGGTCTCCGCTATGGCCAAGTCAGTGGCCGGAAAGTTCAACCGCATACAGCTTACTCCCGATATCATGCCATCGGATATTGTGGGCTTCTCAATGATTAATCCCGATACAAGAGAACTGGAGTATAAGCAGGGCGCCGCCGTCTGCAACTTTATGCTTGCTGACGAGATCAACCGCGCCAGCCCCAAGTCTCAGTCCAGCCTGCTTGAAGTAATGGAAGAGCATCAGATCTCTCTGGACGGCAAGACCTTTGATCTGCCCTCGCCTTTTATGGTGCTCGCTACACAGAACCCTGTGGAGACTTACGGTACTTATCATCTGCCCGAGGCTCAGATGGACAGGTTCCTTATGAAGATTACTATGGGCTATCCCACTGTGCAGGAGGAGCTGGAGATCATCGACCGTGCCGAGACCGGACAGGAGCAGGTGGCGAATATCGACGCTGTTATGACTATCGAGGACGTTCAGCAAATGATCGCCGAGGCCGCTCAGGTAAGAGCCGTCCCTGCAATAAAACAGTATATAATCGAGCTGGTAACAGCTACGAGAAATTCGGAGTATGTTAAGCTGGGCGTGTCACCGCGAGGAAGTATAGCCCTGCTGAAGGCATCGAAGGCCTATGCCTACGTCAAGGGCAGAGACTATGTCGTCCCCGATGACGTGAAGGATATAATGGTCAGCGTGCTCTCTCACAGACTTATGCTCTCGCCCAAGGGCAAGAGTGCGTTTGATTCTAATGAGCAGGCGCTGGAGGCTATCGCCATGACAGTCACTGCACCTGCAAACGGCGGGAACTGATATGAAAAGTTTGTTCGGATACCTGTTCTGTATCGCGATAGCAGTGCTGATGGCAGTGATGATAGACGGCACCGGCGGAGTGCTCATTGCTCTGATACTGATATTGGCGCTGGGGCTTTCGATGTTCGTGAGGTATTATCTGAGAAATAAGCTCACGGTGTCTATCGACTGCACTCATAAGCTGCTGTCGAAGGGCGATACGGTAGATGTCAATGTTAAGGTGCTGAAGCATACAAGATTTCCTTCCCCGATAATCGAGATAGTGCTGGAGGGCTCCGAGCAGCTTTCCGCTGTAAAAGAATCCGGGGTAAGGTTCTCCATGCTCCCCAACAGACAGGCACAGAGTACCGTCATAAGCTTCCGTGCCGTGCATTCGGGGCTGTCGTATATAAAGGTCAGGAGTTTCCATATCACCGATTTTCTCGGCATAGCCCATAATTCTGAGATAGCGCTTGACCAAAGCTCTGAGATAGTCCTGAAAATAATGCCGGATGTCCACGACACAGGTACACAGATGGATGTTATCAGGACAGCCACAGATAATATAGGCTTTGACGATTCGGAGGAGGAGACTTCGGAGACTGCTCTTGCTTCTACCGGTATGCCGGGCTACGAGCACAGGAATTACTCCCCTGGCGACCCGCTGAAAAAGATAAACTGGAAGCTTTCCTCAAAGCGCGGCATCTATATGGTAAGGCTCGATGAGAAGCTTTCCGTAACGAGCCAGGTGTTTATCCTCGATGTCCCCAGGCCGGGAATGATCCCGGCAGGCTTCTGCGAAAAGGCCGATCTTATCGTCGAGGGTGCGCTTGCAATGATGTCAATGCTCACGATGCAGGGGCTGGAGACAGATTTCTACTACTACATCAGGGGCTGGCACTGTATGCCGATAAAGACTCAGGGGGATGTGTATCTCCTTGCCGAGCAGCTCGCCGGGTTCGAGCCTTATGAATCTCAGGAGCGCCTGCCGGCCGAGGCTCTCAAATCAGGCATCGCAGTCTGCTTTACCACCGCGGAAAATGACGGCAGCAAACTTGCCGAGCAGCTGTTCTCATATCACAATGTGACCTTTGTCGTCGGCGAAAACAGCGGGTTCACGTCGTCGAGAGGAGATTTCTGGACCTGCTCGAAGGACTTTGAATTCAAACATCTGAATTAAGGTGTGCAATACTATAATGGAACTGAAAAAGAACATAAAGGGGTTTATCAGCCGCAGCACCCTTCCGATATTGCTCGGCTGCATAATAGTAAATATGGTCGTCAAGTGCTATTACTATGAGCAGGCGACCGTTTTGACTGTGCTCTTTGCAGCCGTTGCAACAGGTCTTTTCTGGTTGTTCGACAGGCTTAAAGACCATAAGCTGGTGGGGGCTCTGGTATATTTTGCTATGCTGGGCTCTATCGGCTTTCTGGCATCAAGACTGATGAGTTTGGGCTGGTCAAGCACCAACATTATGTTTACCGACTGGTTCTACCTTAACCGCGATACAGCAGGCTTCAATATCTATTACTTCCTGCTGGTGTATATCTTCGGAGGATTTTTCCTTGTCTCGATCATCTATTATTTTACAAGGATAAGGTTCCGCAGTCTGGGACTTATGCTGTGTCTGCTGTTTCCATTTGTGATCTATGCCAAGCGTTCCGATGTTATGTCGGGATATCAGGTGACGCTTATCATCACCGTCTTTCTGGCGATAGTCGTACACCTCCGTCAGCAGCAGGGCAAACCTGCGAGCGTGCTCGCGGTACACGACCTTGCTTATGTGGTGACAGTGGCGCTCTTCGTTTCGCTGGCAGGCGCCGTGTCGATGCTGCTCCCGAAGCCGGAGGTCAAGTCGGTGCTGGAGCGTGACTCCCATGCCTTCGACATCACTCCCTTCAGAGATGCCAGAACTACATATTCCAGGTATTCAAATACCTCATCGGCCCGTTTCGGAGCAAGCTATTCGGGCGAGGTCCTTTTCAGCTGTGAGTCGGATTATGATACGGATGTCTATTATCTCAAACGTCAGTCGTATGATTATTTTTCCGGCGATACCTGGCATAACGACCGTGACCGCGCCGCAGAGAAGTATGTCAATACAGATTATTACTCCAGGATAAATATAAACCGCAGTGAGTATTACGAGGCGCTGAAAGCTCTCGCCGAGAGC
The DNA here is from genome assembly GCA_017526445.1 of Ruminococcus sp. Lineage (GTDB taxonomy): Bacteria > Bacillota > Clostridia > Oscillospirales > Ruminococcaceae > FB2012. The sequence goes on from JAFXRI010000029.1 coordinate 4,854, forward strand.
GGAAAGTATATGGATCACGGCCTTGATCCCAAGCGCTTTACCGTCAGGGATATGACGGTACATTACTTCAGAGTGTTTGACGATACCTTCCGGGGCGTGTATGTCCCTGCCCCTTCAGGTGTCATAGCAAAGCGCTTTACTGAGTCAATGGATGATCCCTATTATCTGTACGGCGACGGAGAGATAACCGTCAGGAACGTGGACAGAGACTATGACTATACCGTCAGCTATTATCCCCAGACTGATGAGTATGTCAGCTTTGCGAGTGCCCTCGGAATGACCGGCGACGATTACTATACTATGCTGCTTGAAGCAAAGAAGGACGGCGCTGCTGTCGATAAGCTTATCGAGCAGTACACCCTTGCCGTTGAGAATTATACCGGCGGTATAGAGTACGATCCGCGGATGAAGGAGCTCGCTGAGCAGATCACTGCAGGGCAGACCTCCGATTACGCCAAGGCCAGGGCTCTTGAGCAGTACTATAAGACCGCCGGCTTCACCTACGATATCGATTATGAGCCGGATGATACCTCGATAGAGTATTTCCTGTTCGAGAGCAAGACAGGCAGCTGTACCAGCTATGCGACTTCAATGGCTATGATGGCCCGTATCTTAGGGCTGCCCGCAAGATATGTTGAGGGCTTTGCCGCCTATGAGCGCAATGAAGACGGTGAGCTGGAGGTGCATGACTCCAATGCCCACGCCTATGTCGAGGTGTTTATCCCCGGAGCAGGCTGGCTCGATTTTGACCCCACTATCACAGAATATGTCCGTAACAGCGGCGGAGCAGGCGGCGGTATCGGCGGAGTGTTCTCGTCTCTCGGACAGATTTTCAGCAGAGTGTTCGTGTTCATAGCAGTTATCGTATTCATTGTGATCGTGATGCTCCTCGACCGGATACTCGAGTTCATATTCAGGATAGGCCAGCACTTCACCAAGGGTGACAAGAGAATAATACGGCTTTATGCAAGAGTCGTAAAGCTGCTTGAATACTCCGGAGGAGACGATCTTTCCTCGTATACGGCAAATATGCTGATCGATTATGCAAGACAGTATAACAATGCGGATATCGGACCGATAGCGCGGCTGTTCGAGCGTACCTGCTTCGGCTCCCAGCCTATGGAGGACGAAAAGTATAAAGAGATCTATGCTCATTACAGATCGGTATATAAGTTCCTGAGAAAGCGCCCATCTCCCAAAAAGCAGAAAAGTTCCGGGGCGGCTGCAGGAGCCGGCAGCTGAGAATAAGCTTATCAGACCATAAATAAAGCCGATGCGCATATTCAGCGCATCGGCTTTTATTGTACGGAAAAGTGTGAGCTTTCGGATATCAGCCCAGCATATCGCTCATCGAGTAAAGTCCGGCGGGCTTTCCGCTGAGGAATACGGCAGCGTTCACAGCGCCGACAGCGAATACCGACTTGGAATGAGCCTCGTGCTTCAGAGTAATGACCTCGTCACGGCCGGCGAAAATGATCTCGTGCTCGCCGACGATGGTGCCTCCGCGAATGGAGTGCATACCGATCTCAGTCTTGCTTCTCTTGGCACGTACAGAGTGGCGGTCATATACATAGGTGTAGGGCTTGTCCAGCTCGGCATTGATCGCATCTGCCAGCATCAGGGCAGTGCCGCTGGGAGCATCCAGCTTCTGGTTGTGGTGCTTCTCAACGATCTCGATATCGAACTGTCCGCCGAGTACAGCTACAGCCTTCTTCGCCAGCTCAGCCATAAGGTTGATGCCCAGCGACATATTGAAGGTGAAGAAAATGGGTATCTGCCCGGAAGCCTTGTGGATCTGCGCTATCTGCTCCTGTGAGTAGCCTGTGGAGCCGATGACAACAGCCGTCCCGTTGGCCTGCGCGTAGCCGAGAATGTCATCCAGGGACGAGGGGTGCGAGAAGTCGATAATGACGTCAGGCTTTTCCTTCAGATCGTTCACGCTGTGGAATATGGGGAAAGCAGCGCCGCCGTCCAGCTTGTCGATACCGGCTATGACCTGGCAGTCGCTCCTGCCTTCGATGATTTCGGCAATAACTCTGCCCATTTTGCCGCAGGCGCCGACTATTACAACATTTTTCATACTAAACATCCTTTCCGGTAAAGAAAAGGGGCGAACGAGCCGCCCCGGATCTTTGTAGCTTACTTGATAAGTCCGACCTTCTTCATTGTAGCCTCGAGCTTCTGCCTGCCGGCATCGCTCATCTCGCTGAGCGGCATCCTGCAAGGCCCGGCCTTGTAGCCCATAACGTTGAGGGCGTGCTTAACAGGGATCGGGTTCACGTCACAGAACAGATCCTTTGCAAGCTGCTGTACCTTGAACATCTTCTCCCTTGCCTCGGGATATCTGTTCTCAAGGCAGAGCTCTGCGATCTCGTGAGTCTCAAAGGGCATAACGTTGGAAAGCACAGAGATAACGCCCTTTGCACCCAGAGCCATGATCGGGATGATCTGGTCGTCGTTGCCGGAATAAATGTCCAGATCGTCGCCTACCATGGAAGCGATCATAGCGATCTGGCTGATGTTGCCGCTGGCTTCCTTGATAGCCACGATGTTGGGTATCTTAGCCAGTTCAACACAGGTCTCGGGAGTGATGTTCACGCCTGTTCTCGAAGCAACGCTGTAAACGATGATCGGGAGAGAAACGCTCTCAGCGATAGTCTTGTAGTGCTGAACAAGACCGGCCTGCGAACACTTGTTGTAGTAAGGCGTTACCAGTAGCAGAGCATCAGCGCCCAGCTTCTCGGCCTCCTTGGAAAGCTCTACCGCATACCTGGTGTCGTTTGAACCGGTGCCTGCAATAACGGGTACTCTGCCGGCTGTCTTTTCAACAGCAAATCTGATGCACTCGATATGCTCCTCGTCGGACATAGTAGCGCTCTCACCTGTTGTGCCGCAGATGATGATAGCGTCGGTGCCGTTGTCGATATTGAAATCAATAAGTCTTCCCAGCTCTCCGTAGTTTATGCTGCCGTCCTCATTGAAGGGGGTGACGATGGCAACGCCGGCGCCTGTGAAAATTGTCTTTTTCATAGGAAATAACTCCTTCCATAGTTATTTGCAAGCTTTAATTTCATTATTTACTCAGATTAATCATCATGAATTAAAGCCACTACCCCAATTTGTGTCCGTTGAATACATACCATTGTTTTTCCTTTCGTATGAAAGCTTAGCAGTAGTATTCAGATAGGAAACTTCCCAAAAGATTGCTATTTCTTGCACCTTTGAAGAATTATTGCCAACTGTGGCAACTAAATCTTCGCTATACATTTTAATAACCTCTTTTGAAGTAGATGCACTATTCTTCTGATCCCATTTTAGGTTCAATAAGACAATATAGTCATCTGTAGTTTCTGTTCCTGCATCTTCATTAATTGTTATAGAGGAAATGGTAGTTTGGTCATCAAATTTAGAACTAATCCTATCACGAATTATTCTCTCAATTTCACCTTTTGAGTTATCATCTTTATAGGTTAATTCATCATCATTCTTTTCTGCGCTACTTATACTTGAACTTGAATTAGAAGTCGAAGCTGATTTTGAATTTGAACTTGTTTTTGAACTACCAAGACAAGATGAAAATGATATCATTATAGAGATGCAAAGAATCAAGCATAATGATTTCTTCATAAAAAACTCCTCAATATAATTTGAATCTGAAAAGCACAAGAATAAAAGCAGTTATCAAAATGAAAAAATATCAGTCAAAGTAGCCCTTTGCAGCCAGCAGCTCAGCCAGCAGAACAGCGCCGCCTGCAGCACCTCTCAGCGTGTTGTGAGAGAGGCATACGAACTTGTAGTCGTACTGCGTATCCTCGCGGAGACGGCCGATGGATACAGCCATACCGCCTTCAAGGTCGCGGTCGAGCTTGGCCTGAGGCCTGTTGTCCTCCTCGAAGTAGTTGAGGAACTGCTTGGGAGCGGAGGGCAGCTCCAGCTCCTGAGGAACGCCGGAGAACTTCTTCCATGCATCCAGTATCTGCTCCTTCGTGGGCTTTTTCTCAAAGCTTACGAATACAGCAGCCGTGTGGCCGTCGGAAACGGGAACTCTCAGGCACTGTGCCGTGATCGAGGGCTCCGTTGCGGGAACGATCTTGTCTCCTTCGATCCTGCCCCAGATCTTCAGAGGCTCCTTCTCGCTCTTCTCCTCCTCACCGCCGATGTAGGGGATAACATTGTCGATGATCTCGGGCATCGTCTCAAAGGTCCTGCCTGCACCGGAGATAGCCTGATACGTGCATACCAGAGCCTTCGTTACCTTGTACTCGTCCATAAGGGGGGCAAGGGCGGGAACATAGCTCTGCAGCGAGCAGTTGGACTTGACTGCGATAAAGCCCCTTTTCGTGCCGAGACGCTTTCTCTGAGCAGGGATGATCTCGATGTGCTCAGGGTTCAGTTCGGGGATGACCATAGGAACATCATCCGTAAATCTGTGAGCGGAGTTGTTGGATACGATAGGGCACTCGGCCTTGGCGTACTTCTCCTCAAGAGCACGGATCTCATCCTTCTTCATATCAACTGCACAGAAGCAGAAATCGACCATAGAAGCGATCTTCTCGATATCCTCCTCAGCGTTGAGGATCACCATATCTTTCATCGACTCGGGCATAGGATCCTTCAGCTTCCACTTGGAACCTGCTGCCTCGGCATAGGTCTTGCCGGCGCTCCTTGCAGATGCAGCCAGAACTGCAACGTCAAACCAGGGATGCTTGTCAAGGATCAGAGAAAACCTCTGACCTACCATTCCCGTTGCACCGATGATACCTACCTTAAACTTTTTCATACTTGATACACCCTTTCTGTATGCTATGCTATGTGCTATTTGCCCAAATCACAAAATTGCAGAACTCAAAAATTGCGCATAACATAAAATTTACAGAGATAATAAAAAAACCGGTTGCAAACCGGCGCATCATACAATATAATAGAAATGTTGACATAAGTATTTGATTATGCCGATAGCACTCCATCACAAGTATGATGACAACCGAAACTCTCTTAAAGCAGCGGTCAGCTTCGGGCTTCCGACACCCGTGCTTCGGCGATCGTGCCTTTCGCGTTCCCCATAAGCTCCGGGAGCCCTGACATAAAGCCGGAAAACGTTACTCATCTTGATCGCGCCTCTATCTCTTGCCACATATCATAGCAGATATTTTAAGGTTTGTCAATAGCGAAACGAAAAATTTTTGAAATTTTTAGATTTTTACAGTTTTACAGTATTACACGGAGGATAATATGCTCGATATAAACAATATGAAAAAGTCCGACTTCTTCTACGACCTGCCGGAGGAGCTTATAGCCCAGACGCCTATCGAGCCCCGCAACGCATCCAGGATGCTGGTGCTCGGGCGGGACAGCGGAGAGATAACGCACGATCACTTTTATAATCTATGCGGTCATCTCAGAAAGGGTGACCTGCTGGTGCTCAATGACAGCCGTGTACTGCCTGCGCGTATCTACGGCGAGAAGGAGGACAACGGCACCTTCATTGAATTCCTGCTGCTGGAGCAGAAAGAGAATATGGTCTGGGAGATACTTTGCCGTCCCGGCAAGAAAGCAAAGGTCGGCACCCGTTTCACCTTCGGGGGAGGAAAGCTCAGGGCTGAGATCACCGACGTCCTGGAGGACGGCAACCGCATTGCACGCTTCGAGTGCGAGGGCAGCTTCTTCGCAGCACTTGACGAGATCGGCCAGATGCCGCTGCCTCCCTACATAAAAGAAAAGCTGGAGGATAAGGAGCGCTATCAGACAGTCTATTCTCACGAACTGGGCTCTGCTGCCGCCCCTACGGCGGGGCTTCACTTTACAAAGGAGATGCTCGCCGATATCGAGAGCAGGGGCATAAATATAGCCTATGTCACCCTCCACGTCGGGCTCGGGACCTTCCGCCCGGTCAAGGAGGATAAGGTGCTGGATCACAAGATGCACTCGGAGCATTATGAGCTCCCCGAACGCACCGCAGCCCTCATAAACGATACAAAGAAAAACGGCGGCCGCGTCATCGCCGTGGGAACAACATCCTGCCGCACACTTGAAAGCGTTGCTTCGCTGTATAACGAGATCAGGCCCTGCGAGGGCTATACCGATATATTCATCTATCCCGGGTATGAGTTCAAGGTGCTGGACGGGCTCATAACGAATTTCCACCTGCCGGAGAGTACGCTGATAATGCTTGTTTCGGCTTTTGCGGGATATGAGAATACAATGAATGCATACAGTATCGCTGTTAAGGAAAAATACAGATTCTTTTCCTTCGGGGACAGTATGCTGATAATATGAGACAAGGAGGCGCTGAGAATGGAATACAAGAAAGGGCTTGGCTGGAAAGCCTGCTTCGACGAGGAAAGAAATATCTACACTGCCGAGCGCAGCTGGAGAGGCTCTTATCACCTTTACGAAATAAACAAGGAGATATATGATCGCCTTGACAAGAACGGTCAGGAGGGCGAAAGTCCCGACGAGCTGATAAGCAATGGGCGCCTGCTTTTTGAATCTGACGACGATTATTACACCTCGCCGTATTGCATCGCTCACGATGAAAAATATTATGAGCTCGCACCCTGGTCTGATGCCAGAAGACGTGCCGAAGCTATTGCAGAGTATTACAGGAAGAAAAATGAGGAAGATCAGACTCAGAAAGAAAAGGGTCAGAAGCTCATACAGATGTCGTCTTTGTACAAGGCCGTCCTCGATGCAGACAGAGCACCGGTAGTTCTCTGCGAGTGGGGGCATAAGATAGTTTATATGAACCCTGCGGCTATCAGGAGATACGCAAAATGGGGCGGAGAAAAGTTGATCGGCAAGTCGCTCCTTGACTGCCATAATGAGGAATCGCAGAAGAAGATACACCGTGTGCTCGACTGGTTCATGCTGTCCAGGGACAACAATATCGTCTATACGTTCAGGAACGACAAGGAAAACAAGGACGTCTATATGGTGGCTCTCCGCGACGACGACGGAGCACTTATCGGGTACTATGAAAAGCACGAGTACCGTGACCGCGAGACGATGAAGCTGTACTGTATGGAGTAAGTACCGTGGAGATCATAAGCTTTTTTGATTCTCCGGACAGGGAGTACTGGCTCTCGAAGCTCCGGCAGTGCGACTGGCGTGCGGGAGCTTTTCTATGCGAACTGATAGACGGGGACAAGTTTTTTGAGACGCTGGGAAACACCTCAAAGCTTCTGCTCCTGACCGACGGCGACCGTCTTGTTTCATTCTGCACACTGTCCGCCAGGGACGAGATACAGGATACCGAACTTACCCCCTGGATAGGCTTTGTCTATACCTTCCCGGAGTACCGCGGACACAGATGCTTCGGTCGTCTTCTGAACGAAGCGAAAAGGCTTGCCGCCGAAGCGGGCTTTGAAAAGATATACCTGTCCACCGACCATATCGGGCTTTACGAAAAATACGGATTTGAGTTTGCCGGTACCGCTGTGACCGTTTACGGCGACAGGACACGTTACTATACTGCCGGTACCGAATAAGGAGTTACTATGTTCACACTATTAAAGCAAGAGGGAGCTGCCCGCCGCGGACGTTTCGAGACTGTCCACGGCACTATTGAGACGCCCGTTTTTATGAATGTGGGAACGAGCGCCGCGATCAAAGGCGGTATCTCGTCGATAGACCTTGCCAATGACCTGAAAACTCAGGTGGAGCTGTGCAATACCTATCATCTGCACGTTCGCCCCGGCGATGACATAATCTATAAAATGGGCGGTCTGCACAGGTTTATGAACTGGCATAAGCCTATCCTTACCGACAGCGGCGGGTTCCAGGTGTTCTCGCTGGCCAAGCTGAGAAAGATCAGGGAAGAGGGCGTGACCTTCAATTCCCACGTTGACGGCAAGCGCATCTTTATGGGCCCCGAGGAGAGTATGCAGATACAGTCCCACTTAGCATCGACTATCGCAATGGCCTTTGACGAGTGTGTGGAGAACCCGGCACCCTATGAGTATTCAAAGGCCTCCTGCGAGAGGACCACACGCTGGCTGGTGAGATGCAAAAACGAAATGAACAGGCTCAATTCCCTGCCTGATACCATAAACCGCAGACAGCTGCTCTTCGGGATAAATCAGGGATGCACCTATGACGGCCTTCGCATCGAGCATATGAAGACTATCAGGGAGCTGGACCTCGACGGCTATGCCATAGGCGGCCTTGCGGTGGGTGAGCCCACCGAGGTGATGTATCACGTCATCGAGCAGGTGGAGCCCTTTATGCCCAAGGACAAGCCCCGCTACCTTATGGGCGTCGACACCCCGTCTAATATCATCGAGGCCGTGGCAAGGGGTATAGATTTCTTTGACTGCGTGATGCCTTCAAGAAATGCACGCCACGGAACGGTGTTCACATGGAACGGACTTATGCATATCCCGAATAAGAAATATGAACTCGACGAACGTCCGCTCGATCCCGAATGTGACTGCCCGACCTGCCGCAGTTTCTCCCGGTCATATATCAGGCATCTGTTCAAGGCAGGGGAGCAGCTTGCAGGCAGACTGACAGTTCAGCATAATCTGTATTTCTATAATACGCTGACAGAACGTATCCGTCAAGCTCTCGATGAGGGGAGATTCAACGAGTTCAGGAATAAGTATTCCTCTCTTCTCTCATCAAAGCTTGAGGAATGAACGGCTCTGCCGCTGCTAATAAACTGAAAGAAGAAATTAAGGCAATACCGCACAACCCCTGCTCGTGGGCTGGACTTTGTTTACAAGATTCCATTTCAAGAACTTTGAAAAGAAAAGAGCCAAACAGGAGAAGGTTTACTGCGATGCCAATGTGACCCGATACACCTCAGACGGCGGCTCGGTAAAGTGTGAGTTTGTTATTCTCGGACTTGCGGATAATTGTATCTTTGCGGATATGAACTTTCAAAACGGTATCCCGGGATATTATCTTGAATTTATTGATGAAGACTTTTATGTCTGAAAGGAAGAACAGAAATGAAAAAGGAAAAAGAATCACCCCTAAAAGCTGCGGTTCAAGGCATCCTTACATTTTTGCTGATGCTGTTTTGCCTTGCTATGATATTTATGCCGTTTGCGTCACTCGGTATGTTTCTGGAAGGATATACGAAGATCGGAGCTGTCTTGCTGGGAATCTTCATTTTACAGATCATTATCGTTGTAGTCTACTTCAAGCACGATTCAAAAACCCGTAAAGCGAAAGAGGAAGCATACAGGGCTGAAAATGTCAGTATGTTCGAGATAGACTGCGGCAGACTCGGTATGCTTACTGTTGAGTACGACAAGGTCAGAAATGTAACTACCCTCAATAACGGCTTCCCGGCGATCTTCAGCGACAATGAAGTGCCTCAGCTGAACTCTTACGGAGAAGCTCTCAGCGGAAGAAAGGTAGAGCGCATCGCTGACAGACTGATCGAAGACCGTGACCGTATCATTGAAAAGGTAACCGAGAAATACAATATGGAGATCCGAACCAAAGACGACCCCGATATCACAGGCTTGAGCCTTGATGAAATAAGTATCGAGGACAGCGGTGAAACTGTGGTATGCAGTTTTGAAGTTATCGGTAATCCGCATGAAGGTCTGTCGGTAAATGCGGTGTATTATGCCGATAAGGAAAAATTTGTGGTAGAAATGGAGGAATACTGATATGTACAGACTTGCGATATTTGATCTGGACGGCACTCTTGCCGACTCGCTCCGAGATCTGGCAGAGGCTGTGAACAACTCTCTTGCCTCCTTCGGGTATCCCACCCATACGGTGGAGGCGTATAAGTATTTCGTCGGCAACGGTGCGAAAAAGCTCTGTGAGCGTGCGCTCCCAGAGGACAAAAAGACAGACGCTGAGATACAGCGCCTGCTCACACACTTCGGTGAGTATTACAGCACCCACTGCTTCGACCATACTGTTCCCTATGACGGTATGCAGGATACGGTGAAGCGGCTGACAGAAGCCGGCGTCATCTGCGCAGTGGCCTCCAACAAGCCGGACGATTTCTCGCAGATAGTTGTTGAAAGGCTTTACGGCAGCGGACTTTTCTCACTTGTAAGAGGCAAGCGGGATGGTGTGCCCACTAAGCCCTCGCCTGATATAGTTTATGACATCTGCCGTGAGCTGGATATCCCGTCCGGGGAAGCCGTGTTCATCGGAGACAGCTGTGTTGACGTGCAGACCGCACATAACGCCGGCCTGCCCTGTATCGGCTGCGTGTGGGGCTTCCGCGGCGAGCAGGAGCTCAGGGACAGCGGCTGTGACATTCTCGCTTACAAGCCGGAAGAATTGTTTGATCTGATAAGGAGATAAGATGCTTTTATACGAATACCCTCCCAGACTTGGACGTGCGCAGAAGCAGCAGAAGGCGGCTCACGACATCGCCGAGCACAAGAAGATGCACAAAGCGCTCCTCCGCGGTCTCATCATCGGGTGTATCATATGCGTGGCCGCTCTCTTCGTGCCGAATGCAGTCATAAAGATACTGCTCCTGCTGATCGGTGCCGGCAATATCGCCGTGGCGTTCCTGCTGTACAGGTTCTCGGCTATGAGCCGGGATACCGAGTGCTATACGCGCATATATGACGACCGCCTTGAACATAAGCAGGGGAGCCTTATCACTAAAAGATACTTCTCTGTCACGGTCAGGTATGAGGATGTGATAAGGTCGGAGCAGACGCCTCAGGGCAGCGTGACGTTTTATTTTGACGAGTCGGCCTCCCCGGAGACAGAGTGCGCCGGCAGAAAGCAGCTCGCTGAGCTTTCGCAGCATAAGCTGACTCTTACCTTCCAGGATACCGGGGCAAAGCTTTATCTGATAAATGAACTCTATGAGCAGATCAAGTACCCGAAGAAAGAGTATAACGTCATCGAGGACGAGGAAGATGAGGACGACCTTTGGGATCCGCTCCATAAGCACGGATTGTAAATTTTTTGTTGCGGCTCTTGCAAATGCAGAAGGGCTGTGATATAATGCATTTGTATATATGTAAACACGCTGACCAAGTATAGTAAGCTAAGTCATAGCGCTTTTCAGAGAGGGCTGCATTTGCTGTGAGCAGCTCAGGCCGGACGGTGCCGAATTTCACTTGCGAGTGGTCTCGCCGAAGCATTCGTTGTAAGCGGGAACGTTGAAGCTGCGTTAAGGCTGCGGGAGTGTTGGCTCCTTTGACGATAGGTGGTATAGCAAGCATCAGTCTTGTCCTGTTTTGTCGGGGCAAGGCTTTTTTGTATCCGCAAAACTGCCGCATAACAAACGAAGATCATTATTATTGTCAGGAGGATATGATTAGTATGAAAGAACAGCTCAGAAGCATTGAAGAGCGTGCTAAGGCGGAGCTTGAAAAAGTCTCCGACATAAAGCTGCTCGAGGAGATCAGAGTAAGATTCCTTGGCAAGAAAGGTGAGCTCACTGCGATACTCAAGCAGATGGGCAAGCTCTCAGCCGAGGAAAGACCGGTGATCGGTCAGCTGGCCAATACCGTCCGCGCAGATATCGAAGCTGCCGTGACAGAGAAGCAGAAGCAGATGAAAGCCGCCCTCGCGGAGAAGATGCTCGCTGCCGAGACTCTCGACGTTACCCTGCCCGGAAAGGCTCCTAAGGTGGGCAGACCTCACCCGCTGAACGCAGTCCTCGCAGAGGTCGAGGAAGTATTCCTCGGTATGGGCTTTGACATCGTGGAAGGCCCGGAGGTCGAGAGCGATTACTATTGCTTCGAGGCGCTGAATATGCCTAAGCACCATCCCGCAAGAGATACTCAGGATACATTCTATATAAACGAGAACGTCCTGCTGAGAACGCAGACTTCCTCCGTTCAGATCAGAACTATGGAGAAGATGAAGCCGCCTATCAGGATAATCTCCCCCGGCAGAGTTTACCGCTCCGATGCAGTGGATGCTACACATTCTCCGCTTTTCCACCAGATCGAGGGCCTTGTTATCGATAAGGGCGTTACTATGGCAGACCTCAAGGGAACACTTGAACTGCTGATGAAAAGACTTTACGGCGAGGATACACAGATACGTCTCCGCCCGCATCATTTCCCCTATACCGAGCCTTCGGCAGAGGTCGATCTTATGTGCTTCAACTGCCACGGCAAGGGCTGCTCTATGTGTAAGCAGGAGGGCTATGTTGAGCTCCTCGGCGCAGGTATGGTACACCCCAAGGTGCTCGAAGAGTGCGGGATAGATCCCGAGGTTTATTCGGGATTTGCCTTCGGTATCGGACTTGAGCGTATCACTATGGGCAGATACAGCATCAACGATATGCGCCTGCTCTATGAGAACGATATGAGATTTCTGGAGCAGTTTTAATTAGGGAGTTATCTTATGAAAAATATCAAGAGCGTGATACTTCCCAAATACAGCAGCCCCGGTTATGAGCCGGTAGCATTCGGCGTTCACAGGAACAGCCTGGCGGGCAATTACTGCATATGTCTTACCGCCGACGATATGAACGAGTTCATTCTGGACGCGCTTCTTCCGCAGTACGGTCTGAATTGCACCAATGACTATTACGGGCAGGAGATCGTTACGGAGAACGGGACTGTATGTATCGCAGAATTTGAAACGAGCAAAGACAGTCTGGCCGATCTGCAAAGGATAATGAATTTCGCTTCCGCTGTGGGAAAGGAAATAGCCGATTATGAAGTGAACGGCAATGTCCTGCTGTGTGTCAGGACCGGTGAGGTCAGCTTTACGGCAGGAGGGGCAGCCAGGACCGTCCCCGTATTCAGTGTCCGCACGGACGGCAGCGGTATGCTGAGCTTTGAGCCCCGATACCCCGATATACCCTTTACAGCAGAAATGGGCAGATGTATCGCATCAAAAGACATTCCGGCGGAGATGGATTACAAAGCGGTGCTAATCCAGGGCTTCCGTGCTTATATGATACTCGAATATAAGGGCGTAACGCTTGGGTTTGAATACGGATTTGATGAAAAAGCATTCCTCGGAATGATAAAGGGAAAGCTGTTCATTGAACGTCTGCGGGGATATATACGCTGAAAATACGGTATAGCTGATCTGATAATAAAAGAAATGAGGATTTGATAATATGGATCTTTCAATGAGATGGCTCAAAGACTATGTTGATCTGAAAGCCGATGTTAAACAGTTCTGCTCGGATATCACTATCTCGGGCTCTAAGGTGGAATGTTACAGCGAGGAGGGCGCTTATCTCTCCAACGTAGTTGTCGGCAGGGTAGAGGCTATCGAGCGACATCCCGATTCCGACCATATGTGGATAACACAGATAAATGTCGGCGAGGATGAGCTCGTTCAGATCGTCACCGGCGCACAGAACGTCAAGCAGGGGGATTATGTCCCTGTTGCCAAGCATAAGTCCACCGTCCTCCATGAGGGCAAGGAGGTAAAGATCACCAAGGGCAAGCTCAGAGGAGTCGCTTCCAACGGTATGCTCTGCTCACTGGCTGAACTCGGACTAACTGTCCACGATTTTCCCTATGCTATCGAGGATGGCATATTCATCCTCGGCGACGACTGTGATAAAACTTTAGGCAAAGACATCCGCGAGGCTATCGGTTTCAACGATACCACAGTCGAGTTCGAGATAACCTCCAACCGTCCCGACTGTCTTGCCGTTATCGGCCTTGCAAGAGAAACAGCCGCTACATATAATATACCCCTGAACGTAAAGAAACCTGAATATAAAGGCGTTGACGGCGATGTCAATGATTATCTCAAGGTCGCTATCCATAATACCGACCTCTGCAAAAGATATATCGGCGCTATCGTGAAGAACGTTAAGATCGAACCCTCTCCCCGCTGGATGAGAGAGCGCCTGCGTGCCTGCGGAGTACGTCCTATCAACAACTTCGTTGATATCACCAACTTCGTTATGCTCGAATACGGCAGACCTATGCACGCCTTTGACCTGCGCTATGTTGAGGGCGGCGAGATCAACGTAAGAAATGCCGCACCCGGCGAGACGATCACTACTCTCGACGGCGTTGAGCGTCAGCTCTCCCCCGAGATGCTGGTCATCGCCGATGCCAAGAAGCCCGTTGCCGTTGCCGGCGTTATGGGCGGCGAGTACAGCGGTATCATGGACGACACTACAACTGTCGTGTTCGAGTCTGCCTGCTTCGACGGCGCATCCGTAAGAACAACTGCCAAGAAGCTCGGTATGAGAACGGATGCTTCCGCAAGATACGAGAAGGGGCTTGATCCCCATGAGTGCTATGAGGCCCTGATGCGTGCCTGCCAGCTGGTCGAGGAACTGGGTGCAGGCGAGGTCATCCATAACTATATCGACTGCAATTATCAGTCGGAGGAGCCTAAGAAAGTGGACTTCTCTGCCGAGTGGATCAACCGCTTCCTGGGCACCGATATCCCCGAGGCTCAGATGATCGACTATCTGAACAGACTGGGCATAAAGGTCGAGAACGGCAAGGCTGTCTCCCCCTGGTACAGGATAGACCTTGAGGTCAAGGCCGATATCGCCGAGGAAGTCGCAAGACTCTATGACTACAATAACATCCCCGATACTATCATCCGCGGCGTAGCCAACGCTAAGCTCACCGATAAGCAGAAGTTCGAGCGCAGCATCAAGGAAGCTGTCCTCGCAATGGGCGTGAATGAGATCGCTACCTTCTCCTTCATCTCCCCCAAGTATTTCGACAAGATCAGACTGCCCGAGGATTCCAAACTCCGCAGGACTGTCACCATTATGAACCCTCTGGGCGAGGATACCTCTGTTATGAGAACAACGATCATCCCCTCTGTGTGCGAGGTCCTCGCAAGGAACTACAGCTACCGCAACCCCGAGGCTTATGTGTTCGAGATGGGCAATGAGTATCTCCCCGTTGAGGGTGAGGAGCTCCCGGCCGAGCCTGTACGTCTCGGCATAGGCGTATATGATACAAAGGACAGCTTTGATTTCTTCGACCTCAAGGGCATCGTGGAGGGCGTCCTGAAAAAGGCCGGCGTTAAGGAATATGAGATCAGCCGCCCGGATGACAGCTGTATCTTTGACGAGAAGGTCTCCTTCCACCCCGGCAGAGCAGCAGTAGTCACCGCCGACGGCGAGCAGCTGGGCATCTTCGGCGAGCTGCATCCCGAGGTCTGCGAGAATTACGGCATCGGCACAAGAGCCTACGCCGCTAAGATCAATATCCCCGAGCTTATGGCTAAGGGCACTCCCGAGAAGACCTATTCTCCTCTGCCCAGGTATCCCGCTACCACACGCGATATATCAGTTGCCTGTGACGCTTCTCTCCCCGTAGCTGAGCTTGAAAAGGCAATAAGACAGGCCGTCGGCTCTATACTTGAAAAGGTCACCCTTTTCGACGTCTATACAGGCGAGCAGATCGAGGCCGGCAAGAAGTCCGTTTCTTATTCCATCTCTATGCGTTCCCACGAGGGCACCCTTACCGACGAGCAGGCTGACAAGGCAATGGACAAAGTCGTTAAGGCCCTTGCCGATCTCGGAGCTGAAAGAAGATAAGACAGCTTATACAAAAACCATCGGAACAGTTTGTGCAGCTTACCCAATTTTCTTAAAAACTCTTGTTATTTGCCGCCTTATGGTATATAATGAGAATAGGTCAATAGTTTGTACAGTTTACTGTGCGGTTGACATTAAGGAGATGATACTATGCACGAACAGACAATGGAGTTTTCAGTCGTAAGGGATAATAAATCAGAGATCAAAAAGAACCTGACTATCATCTACGACGCTCTTAAAGAAAAGGGTTACAACCCTATAAATCAGATAGTTGGATATATCCTTTCGGAGGATCCGACCTACATAACCACCTACAACAGCGCAAGAAGCCTTGTGCGTCATATCGACAGAGATGAACTGCTGCAGGAGCTTGTAAGGTCTTATCTCGATGTCTGATCTGAATTAAAAATAAGCGGAACGGATCGCTTTGATCTGTTCCGCTTTTTGATTTGCGTCCGCAGGGGGGAGAGCTTTATTTAACAGTCTCCACCTTGATAAGGTTCGTTGTTCCGCTGCGGCCGAGAGGTACTCCCGCCGTAACTACCACAAGATCTCCCTCTTTGAGATAGCCCAGTTTCTTGGAAACGTCTATTGCGTGCTCGATCAGCTCGTCAGTGCTGTTCTTTTCTTCGATGAGGCCCGGCTTTACGCCCCAGGACATATTCATATGCCTGCATATGGTCTCGTCAGTGGTCAGACCTATTATCGGGCAGTCAGGACGGAACTTGGAAAGCTGTCTCGCAGTGGCACCGCTCTTGGTGACGGTCATTACCGCAGCCGCCCCCAGATCGTGAGCCGTGGTAACTGTGGCGTGGGATATGGCCTCAGTGACAGATTCGCTCTTGGGATCGTCACGCATACGGAACCGCTTCTTGTAATCTATGTCCTGCTCGGTGGTCTCGGCAATGAGAGCCATAGTCTTTACCGCCTCGATAGGATATGAGCCTGCCGCAGTCTCGCCCGAGAGCATTATCGCTGAGGTGCCGTCATAGATAGCGTTGGCGACGTCGGTTATCTCCGCTCTCGTCGGGCGGGGATTGGTCATCATAGATTCCAGCATCTGAGTGGCTGTTACCACCTGCTTGCCTGCATTGTAGGCCTTGTGGATAAGATCCTTCTGGATCGCAGGGATCTGCTCAAAAGGTATCTCAACTCCCATATCACCTCTTGCCACCATTATGCCGTCGGCAGCCTCAAGTATCTCGTCGATGTTCTCAACGCCCTCAGCATTCTCAATCTTGGCGATTATCCTCGGGTTGTTCCAGCCCAGAGACTGGGTGAACTTTCTGAGGTAGATAACATCCGCACCCGTCCGCACGAAAGAGGCGGCGATGAAATCAAAGCCCATCTTTGCACCGAAAGCCAGATCGTTCATATCCGCATCGGAGATATAAGGCATAGAGAGCTTGGCCCCCGGTACGTTGATACCCTTGTGGTCGGAGAGCTTTCCTCCGTGCTTTACCTCGCAGATTATATCCGTCCCGCTTACCGAGCTGACAGTCAGCTCAATGACTCCGTCATTTATAAGGATGCGCGAGCCGGCCGAGACATCCTTCGGCAGATGCTCGAATGTTATGGATGCGATCTCGTTCGTTCCCTCAACGTCACGCGTGGTGAGGGTGAAGGTGTCACCGTCCTTTATCTCTACAGGCTTGTGATCTTTGAAATCCCTGAGCCTTATCTCCGGCCCCTTGGTGTCCAGCAGACAGGCGACATTCAGCCCCAGCTCACTGCTGAGACGGCGCACAGTCTCAAAACGCTGCTTGTGGACCTCGTGATCCGAGTGGGAGAAGTTGAACCTTGCAACATCCATACCCGAGAGCATAAGCTCCTTCAGAACGTTTTCGTCATCTGTGGACGGACCTATAGTACAAACGATCTTTGTTTTTCTCATAAAAGACACTGCCTTTCAAAATGTGTTTCCACAAGATATTATATACCATAAGTCCCGATTAGTCAATGCCGTGAAACAAAAAAGGCTGTGCAGCCCCAAAAGCCGCACAGCCTGTGATGTATGATATTACTTGAAATATCTGTCGTAGAGCCCCTTGAAGCCGCAGCCGTGACGTGCCTCGTCCTTTGCCATCTCATGAACTGTGTCGTGGATAGCATCGTAGCCCAGTTCCTTAGCTCTTCTTGCCAGCTTCATCTTGCCCTCGCAGGCACCGTTTTCAGCCATATATCTGAGCTCAAGGTTCTTCTTGGTGGAGGGTGTTACGACCTCGCCCAGCAGCTCTGCAAACTTGGCAGCGTGCTCGGCTTCCTCCCATGCAGCCTTCTCATAGTACAGACCTACCTCGGGATAACCCTCTCTGTAAGCAACTCTTGCCATTGCAAGATACATCCCGACTTCGCTGCACTCGCCGTTGAAGTTGTCCTTCAGATCAGCAACTACTTCAGGATCCAGTCCCTGAGCAATGCCGACCTTGTGCTGATCGGCCCATACGAGCTCAGCAGCTTCCTCCATCTTGTTGAACTTTTCTCCGGGCACTTTGCACTGCGGACAGAATTCCGGAGCAGTCTCTCCCTCGTAGATATAGCCGCATACTGAACAAACCCATTTTGCCATAATATGACCTCCTTTAATAATGTACGGATACAATAAACAGTATCTCTTATCTATTGATTATACCATATCTGACTAACAATGTCAACGAACGCAGATGGCAAAAAAGGGGTAGGTCTTTTATGCATATTTCACAACGCCCGGCAGCAGGAGGAGAGCTTTTTGCAAATTTGTAAAAAAAATACCTGTGGGGTACTTGACAAATCAGAGAAAATGGGGTAAACTATACTTAGCACTCAAAGGGTGTGAGTGCTAACACTCAAAAAGCTCAAGTGCTAACCGTGTGGAGGGAAGTGTGACTTATGGATAGCAGAAAGCTGAAGATACTGACAGCAGTCGTTGATGAATATATCACGACGGGCGAGCCGGTCGGTTCCAAAGCTATTATGAGCCACGTCAAAGCCTCATCTGCTACGATCCGCAATGAGATGGCCGAGCTTGAAAAGCAGGGCTACCTCGAACAGCCCCATACTTCCGCGGGCAGAGTCCCTACCTATAACGGGTTCAGGCTCTATGTTGACAGCCTTGTGCAGACGGATCCGCTGACGGACGAAGAAAAGGCCAAACTCGATGCGATGATACCTGCCACGGCAGTGACCGAGGAGGAGCTTGTGAATTCTGCATCGGTGGCGTTGGCCGAGCTAACTAAGTGTGCATCTGTCGTCGCCAGCCAGGCGCCTAAGTTCTCTATGATCTCCAAGGTCGAGGTCATACCCACAGGCAAGCGGATGTATGTGATACTGATGATAACTTCCAACGGCACGATCAAGAATAAGGTCTGCCGGCTGGAATTTGATCTTACCAGTGAGCAGCTGGAGTTCTTCGATAACTTTATGCAGAAAAACCTGCACGGTGTTTCGGTGGATGAGCTGTCGGATAAGATGTTCGATGACCTGACCGCGGCGATGGGAGCGTATATGATGTCCCTCGCGCCGCTTATGTCGGAGCTCCTGGAGCTTTCAAAGGAGTTTGTTTCTCAGGAGGTCTCGGTGGCAGGGGCCAAGAACCTGCTGGCCTGCAAGGACTTCGACCAGCACGAGATCATAAGCTTCCTTGATAATAAACGGGAGATGATGCAGTTCATCAACGAGAGCTTCTCGGGACTCCAGGTGCTTTTCGCTCCCGAGAGCGACGGATTCGTTATCAGCAATTCCTCGCTTATCGCCGCTCCGTTCAAAAAGGACGGCAAACAGATCGGCACTCTCGGACTTTTAGGACCTATGAGACTTGACTATGCCAAGTTCATCCCCTATATCGAGTATTTCTCCGAGAGGATAACCGAGCTGCTCACCGACAGCGAGGACGCAGATGATAAAGACAGTAATAAATAAGGAAAGTGAGGCGATCCCGGTGGCAGAGACAAACGAAGAAAAGGACCTTGAAGAAACTAAGGAGACACAGGAAGAGACACAGGATACCCCGGCAGATCAGGATGTTACAGAGGAGGCAGAACAAAAGAAAGAAGATGAAGCTCCCGAGCAGACAGAAGAAGAGAAGCTCAGAGCTGAGCTTGAAGCCGCCAATGACAAATATCTGCGGCTGATGGCTGAGTACGACAATTTCAGGAAGCGCAGCGCTAAGGAGCGGCTGGAGCTTTCAAATTCCGTCAAGGGAGATACCGTGGGAGAGATACTTCCCCTTTTCGACAACTTCGAGCGTGCGCTTGCAGCCGAGACCGAGGACCTTGCATATAAGCAGGGCGTCGAGATGATATTCAAGCAGTTCGGCGATATGCTCACCAAGCTGGGAGTAAAGGCTATGGACCTCGTCGGAAAAGAGTTCGATCCCAACACAGCAATGGCAGTAAGCTCCATAGAAGATGACGAGCTGGGCGAGAATGTAGTGGCGCAGGTGCTGCAAAACGGCTACACCCTCGGCGATAAGGTCATCCGCCACGCAATGGTCGTGGTCGCAAACCCCTGAGGCCCATCGGATAAGATGTCCGCTCGCGCAGGATGCCTGCGGCACCGGCAGGGCTCATAATTAATGTAAATAATGCTATATTGAAAGGAAGAATGACTTATGGCAAAGATTATAGGTATTGACTTAGGTACAACAAACAGCTGCGTAGCAGTAATGGAGGGCGGCGAAGCCGTCGTTATCCCCAACAGCGAAGGCGCAAGAACTACTCCTTCCGTTGTCGGCGTTTCCAAAAACGGCGACAGACTGGTAGGCCAGGTTGCCAAGAGACAGGCTGTTACTAACTTTGATAACACAGTTATCTCTATCAAGAGACATATGGGATCGGACTATAAGGCTCAGATGGGCGGCAAGAGCTATACTCCCCAGGAGATCAGCGCTATGATCCTCCAGAAGCTCAAGGCCGATGCCGAGGCATATCTCGGCGAGACCGTGACCGAGGCCGTTATCACCGTTCCTGCATACTTCACCGACGCTCAGCGTCAGGCTACCAAGGACGCCGGACAGATCGCCGGCCTTAACGTAAAGCGTATCATCAATGAGCCGACAGCCGCGGCCCTTTCTTACGGTATCGATAAGGAAGAGGACCAGAAGGTCATGGTCTATGACCTGGGCGGCGGTACTTTCGATGTGTCTATCATCGAAATGGGCGACGGCGTTACCGAGGTCCTCGCAACAGCAGGCAATAACAAGCTGGGCGGCGATGACTTCGACCAGCGCATCATCGACTGGATGATCAGAGAGTTCAAGAGCGCCGAGGGCGTTGACCTCTCCGGAGATAAGATGGCTATGCAGAGACTCAAGGAAGCAGCAGAAAAGGCTAAGATCGAGCTGTCCTCGACTCCTTCCTCTACTATCTCCCTGCCCTTCATCACAGCCGATGCTACAGGCCCCAAGCACCTGGAGATGACTCTTACTCAGGCTAAGTTCAACGAAATGACCGCTGATCTTGTCGAGATGACTATGGGCCCTGTAAGACAGGCACTCTCCGATTCCGGACTTACAGCAAATGACCTGCAGAAAGTCCTTATGGTCGGCGGTTCTTCGAGAATACCCGCTGTTCAGGAGGCTGTAAAGAAGTTCATCGGCAAGGAGCCCTTCAAGGGCATCAACCCCGATGAGTGCGTAGCTCTCGGTGCCGCATATCAGGGCGGCGTGCTCGGCGGCGATGTCAAGGAAGGCCTGCTGCTGCTGGACGTTACTCCTCTGTCCCTCTCTATCGAGACCGCAGGCGGCGTAGCTACCAAGATGATCGAGAGAAATACTACCATCCCTACAAAGAAGACTCAGGTGTTCTCCACCTATGCGGATAATCAGACTGCCGTTGATATCAACGTCCTCCAGGGTGAGCGTGAGTTCGCTAAGGATAATAAGCAGCTGGGTATGTTCCGTCTCGACGGTATCGCCCCCGCTCCGAGAGGCATCCCTCAGATCGAGGTAACATTCGATATCGACGCCAACGGTATCGTTCACGTTTCCGCTAAGGATCTGGGTACCGGCAAGGAGCAGAATATCACTATCACTTCTTCCACCAATATGTCCAAGGAGGATATAGATAAGGCCGTCAAGGAGGCAGAGGCTTTCGCTGCCGAGGACGCCAAGAAGAAGGAAGAAGTCGATGAGAGAAATAAAGCCGATCAGATGTGCTTCCAGGTCGAGAAGGCTATGAACGAGTTCGGCGATAAGGTAACAGCCGATGAGAAGAGCACCGTTCAGGCTAAGATCGATGCACTGAAGGAAGCTCTCAAGGGTACCGATATCGAGGCCGTAAAGGCTAAGAATAAGGAGCTGGAGGATGCATTCCAGCCTGTAGCCACAAGGATCTATCAGGCAGCTGCACAGGCACAGCAGGCAGCCGGCGGCGCCCAGGGCTTTGATCCCAACAATATGGGCGGCATGAACGGCGGCGCTGCACAGGGCGGCTCCGGCAACGGCGGTGACGATGTCATAGATGCTGAGTTCACCGACGCAGAATGATCTGTGAAACGATAAGATGAATGACCGCAGACCGCAGGGCAGAAATGCTCTGCGGTTTAGTGGGATTTTTTAACAATGTACAGTTGATAGTGGATAGTTGATAATGAGCCGCGTTCCTTCGTTATCAGCTCTCTGCCATCAACTGCATATCAGTGAGGAGAATGCTTATGGCAGACAAGAGAGATTATTATGAGGTGCTGGGAGTGCAGAAGTCAGCCTCGGACGACGAGATCAAAAAGTCGTTCAGAAAGCTTGCAAGACAGTATCACCCCGACCTGCATCCGGATGATAAGGATGCGGAAGCCAAATTCAAGGAGATAAATGAGGCGTATGAGGTCCTCTCGGATAAGGATAAGCGTGCGAAGTATGACCAGTTCGGCCACGCAGCATTCGATCCGTCTTACGGCGGAGGCGGCGCAGGAGCAGGCGGCTTCGGCGGCTTTGCTGATATGGGCGATATCTTTGACTCCATATTCGGCGGCTTCGGCGGCTTTGGAGGACGTTCCTCCAACCCCAATGCCCCCAGACGCGGCGCAGATATCGAGACCTCTGTTACAATAGATTTTATGGAGGCCTGCTCAGGCAAGAAAATGAACGTAAGGCTCAACCGCAGTGAACAGTGCCCCGATTGCCGCGGCACAGGCGCTGCTGCCGGAACTCAGCCCAAGACCTGCCCCGACTGTAACGGTACAGGCACAAGGCGCGTTACTCAGCGAACACCCTTTGGCAATATCTCCCAGCAGACTACCTGCTCGCGCTGCGGAGGCAAGGGCAAGATCATCGACTCTCCCTGCCGTACCTGCTCGGGCAGCGGTACCGTCAGAAAGACTCAGGAGCGCGAGGTGGAGATCCCCGCGGGCGTGGATGACGGACAGACTCTCAGGATACAGGGCGGCGGCCACGCCGGCAAGAACGGCGGCCCCAGCGGCGACCTCCATATCCGTGTGGATGTGCGCCCCGATCCTATCTTCGAGCGTGACGGCTACGATGTGTGGACTGAGGTCCCCCTTACTTATACCCAGGCAGCTTTGGGCGCCGAGATCATCGTTCCCACCGTGGACGGCAAGGTCAAGTATATCGTCCCCGAGGGTACTCAGGCAGGCACCGTGTTCAGGCTCCGCGGCAAGGGCATAAAGCGCCTCTACCGCTCCGACAGGGGAGACCATTACGTCAAGGTCAGCGTCGAGATACCTAAAAACCTCTCCAAGGATCAGAAGCAGAAGCTGAAAGCCTTTGAGGATTCGCTGGGCGAGAAGAACTATCAGAAGCGTCAGAGCTTCTTTGATAAGCTTAAAGATAAATTCAAGTAAGAACGGAGGCGGAAAGTATGCCGAAGCTGATAAAACAGTATGCCTGTGCGGCGCTCGACAGTGCAGTAAAGCGTGACGGAAGTCTTGCCGGAGACTGGGAGTGGCGTGAGAAGTATATCGGCAGGGAAGGCGTGCTTTCCGTGTACGAAAGCGTCAGCCTGTCCCCGGGACAGCACTTCATCCATATGGAGTATTGCGGCGGCCTGAAGCTGAGACCTGCCGACGATGCCCCCCGGGAACTGGAGGTCACCGGTACAGTCTCTTATTTCCGTACCGGCACCGGTGAGCTCACCGATGCAGGGGACGAGCTCTGGCTCAGAACAAAGAACAGCGAGTATGTGTTCAAGCTGTTGGATTGAGTCCCGGACCTGCCGGCAGCCGCTGTTACCGACGAGCTTTCAGAGCTTGAACAGAGCCTGGATATGCTCTGTTAAACCACATATATTAGACAATGCACAGTTCGCATATTACATATCCGCCCTGCCGCGGTACTGTTTTTTGAGAATTGTGCATTGTGCATTGTAATCAGCGTATATGCGCCGGTTTATTATATGCAAATACCATTGACACAGGCGGGTTTATGTGTTATTATAATATTTGGGTAAATATATAGTGGCGGTAAGCATTGCTCCATACTATATATAGTGTCATTTTCTGAAAGGATGATCATTATGTTCGGTGAGTTCATGCCCGAGTGGGAAGGCTTTGAAGGAGGAAGATGGAGCAAGTCGGCAGTAGATGTGCGCGACTTCATCCAGAAAAACTATACTCCCTATTACGGAGATGAGTGCTTCCTTACTCCTCCTACCGCAGCGACCAAAAAGCTTTGGGAGCAGGTCATGGGCCTTGCAAAACAGGAGCGTGAGGCCGGCGGAGTCCTGGATATGGATACCAAGATCGTTTCTACGATCACATCGCATAAGGCAGGGTATCTTAATAAGGACCTGGAAAAGATCGTCGGGTTACAAACGGATAAACCCTTCAAGCGTGCGCTGCAGCCCTTCGGCGGCATAAGGATGGCTCAGAATGCCTGCACTCAGAACGGCTATGAGGTGGATCCCGAGATCGTCAAGATCTTCACCGAATACAGGAAGACACATAATCAGGGCGTGTTCGATGCCTATACTCCCGAGATGAGAATGGCAAGGAAGTCGGCTATAATCACCGGCCTGCCCGATGCCTACGGCCGCGGCCGTATCATCGGCGACTACAGACGTGTGGCACTCTACGGCGTTGACCTCCTGATCGAGGATAAGCAGAACCAGCTCGCTACCGCCCTTGTCAGAATGACTTCAAAAACTATCCAGCTGCGTGAGGAGCTTGCCGAGCAGGTAAGGGCTCTCGGACAGCTCAAGGAACTTGGTGCTATCTACGGGCTGGATATATCCCGCCCCGCAAAGACCGCGCAGGAGGCTGTGCAGTGGCTCTATTTCGGCTATCTGGCCGCAGTCAAGGAGCAGAACGGCGCCGCAATGTCGCTGGGACGCACATCTACTTTCCTGGATATATATATAGAGCGCGACCTGCAGAACGGCATCATCACCGAGCAGGAAGCTCAGGAGCTCATAGATCACTTTATTATGAAGCTCAGGCTCGTTAAGTTCGCCCGCACTCCCGAGTATAACTCACTGTTCTCCGGAGATCCTACCTGGGTGACCGAGTCAATCGGCGGCGTCGGCATCGACGGTACACCGCTGGTAACAAAGAACTCTTTCAGATATCTGCATACCCTCGATAACCTCGGCACTGCACCGGAGCCTAATATGACCGTGCTGTGGAGCACCAAGCTCCCGCAGGAGTTCAAGCGCTTCTGTGCGAAAATGTCTATCAAGACTTCGTCGATACAGTACGAGAACGACGACCTTATGCGTGCTACTCACGGCGACGATTACGCTATCGCCTGCTGCGTGTCCTCAATGCGCATCGGCAAGGAGATGCAGTTCTTCGGCGCAAGAGCCAACCTCGCCAAGTGCCTGCTCTATGCCATAAACGGCGGCGTTGACGAAAGACTGAAGGTCCAGGTCGGACCTAAGTACCGCCCCGTGGAAGGGGATTACCTCGACTACGACGATGTTATGCAGAAGTACGACGATATGATGGAGTGGCTGGCAGGGCTCTATGTCAATACCCTCAATATCATACACTATATGCACGATAAGTATTGCTATGAAAAGATTCAGATGGCGCTCCACGACAGAGATGTCAAGCGCTACTTCGCAACAGGTATCGCCGGCCTTTCCGTAGTCGCCGATTCCCTCTCAGCGATAAAGTATGCCAAAGTAAAATGCATCAGAGACGAGAACGGCATAGTAGTCGATTATGACGTAGAGGGCGATTTCCCCAAGTACGGCAATAACGACGACCGCGTTGACAGCATCGCCGTGGACCTTGTCACCCGCTTTATGAATAAGATCAGAAAGCACCATACCTACCGTATGAGCGTGCCTACAATGTCGATACTGACCATAACTTCCAATGTGGTCTATGGAAAGAAGACAGGCAATACCCCCGACGGCAGAAAGCAGGGCGTGCCCCTCGCTCCCGGTGCTAATCCTATGCACGGCCGCGACTCCCACGGCGCAGCCGCATCACTCTCATCAGTTGCAAAACTGCCTTGGAGAAGTGCCCAGGACGGTATATCCAATACCTTCTCCATAATCCCCGACGCGCTTGGCAAGGACCAGCAGGTCTTTGTCGGAGATATAGATATCGAAAGCATTGCAAAGGAGCTGAATGAGTAATGGGAATGCTGGTAACACGCGACGACGAGGAAGGCGAGCTGGACGAGCTCGTGAGTATGATCGACAGACTTTTTGAAGAGGGCGACGGACACCTGACCATAGATGTGGACGAGACCGCATCCGGTATCAGAGTCAACCGTTACGGCACATCCGACTGCGGTAAGCTCGGTGCCTGTGCTCAGCCAACAGAAGATGCTGATGACAGTCAGAACAGGGAGGAATGATCATGTCGAATAATATACCCAATGACAAGCAGGTGGATAACCTTGTGGATCTGCTGGACGGATATGTGGAAAAAGGCGGACACCACCTTAATGTGAATGTGTTTACAAGAGAGACTCTGCTGGACGCTCAGGCCCACCCCGAGAAGTATCCTCAGCTTACAGTAAGAGTATCCGGCTATGCCGTGAATTTCGTAAAGCTCACTAAGGAACAGCAGGACGACGTCATCTCCAGAACGTTCCACGAACAGATCTGAGTATTGTGCGAGGTAGAAGAATATGGAAATCAGAAAAGCGATCATTATCGCAGCAGCTGCGCTGACAGCCTGCGCTGCAATGGCCGGCTGTTCGTCAAAGGACAGCTCATCCTCGAAGAAGTCCGATACCGTATCGTCAGCAGCGGAGGTGTCTGCTGCGGAAAGCGTCCCCGCTGAAAGCACAGCAAGTGAAGCGGAGAGCAAAGCTGAGTCTCAGGCCGCTCCCAAGGCAGACGGCAATTCCTTTGATACCGGCAAGCTCACTTTCACCGCACCCGACGGCTGGGGGATAGTTTCTACTCCCGACTCGCTGAAGAAGTACGACGGCAAGACCAATCCTTATTCCGTGTATATAATCAAGGGCGGCAAGGAGGACTCAGATGTCCTCAAGTTCCCCTATATATGGCTGACATATTATCCTCCGGGCAAGAACTATTCGGTCTCTAAGGCGTTTTATGAAAACGTGAAGGATATTGCCCCCACAGAGATCGGAGGCAGGACCTGGGAGGGCTTCTCCTTCGAAAGCGCCGGCACTCCCGCACTGACGCTCACAGCTCCCGATGCCGAGGGCGAATGGGCCTGCACTATGGTGCTTGAAAACGGCGGTTCCAAGATCGCACTTGAAGACGCCGACGTTCAGGAAATACTCGCCGGCATCGCAGTAAAATAACCCGTAAAATAATCAACGTCCCGCTGTTCTGCAGCGGGACGTTTTGCTTCATCAGATCAGTCTTTCCCCTCAAACTTCCATTCCCTCATATCTGCCGTGAAGCTTTCAGCACAGCAGATGCTTATGAAGTATTCTCCTATTCGGTGCTCGCTGAAATGTACTCCCTGTTCCGCATCTCCCCCGGGAACAGCGTTGTACTTATCGGGATCATTGATGAATCCCGTGCCGAGCAGCTTGACATAGCTCTCTTTCCTCGCCCAGAGACGGGTATATGCCGCATCACGGTCCGGGAAACTCCCGGCATAGCATCGCTCTGCATCACAGAAGGCTATCCTTGCAGCAGCAGGCTCAAAGTGCGTCTTTTGCTGTATGTCTATCCCCACCGGGACTTCCGCCACAGCACATACAGCGATCTCCCCGTCGTGGGAGATGCTGAAATGTATCCCGGGACAGCCTTTCAGATACGGCTTGCCCTGCTCTGAGACACCCAGCCGCAGATCAGCCGCACCCGCCTGCCTGAGCATATCCGCCGCCAGCAGCCCTGCCCCGAGACAAAGGCGCTTGTCCTTGTCCTGACGAAGAGTATTTATCTTTTCGGCCCTATCATCCCATATAAGCTCCCTCAGACCTTTTTCAAAAAGCGGCCCGTCCCTCAGCGGCGAGACATCAAAATAACAGCAGTTCAAAAGCGTAGCTCATCCCTCCCGATGTATTACTCCATAACTATAACACGGTTCAGCACCCTTGTCAAGGGACCTGAAAGGGGAGAGACAAGCACCGCCTGACTCCACCGATATTAAGGCAACACCGCACAACTCCTGTGCGTCAGATCGCGCGCAAGCTCAACAAAGTTGAGCTGAGATTTTCGTCAGATCGCCTAAATTCGACGCAGGCTTGCAAGCGAAGTTCACTTCGCTTTACGCAACGTCAAGGAGAATTGACGTCATCTTTGATGACGTTGGTGATCATGACGGATAAGCCGGTCGTCAAGCAGGCTTGACACGGCAGATGACGTG
>JAFXRI010000030.1 GCA_017526445.1 Ruminococcus sp.
ACGTCATCTGCTTGCCAGCTTTCCGTCATATTACCCAAATTCTCCTTGACTTGCGCCAGCAAACCTGCGTCGAATTTAGGCAATCTGACGAAAATCTGGACGTCGCATCTGACGCACAGGAGTTGTGCGGTATTGCCTTAAAAGTCCTCTTTACAAAATGTTCGGTAAAGTATATAATGGAATTATGATAAATATACCCAAGGAGGTCACACTATGAATGGATCGATCGATATACGTCCTCTTGAAGACAGCGAGCGGGGAGCAGCCCTCAGCCTTGCGTGGAAGGTCTTTGAGGAGTATGAGTCTCCCGACTACTCGCCGGAGGGTACCGAGGAGTTCCGCAAATGCCTTGGTGACGAGGAATATCTTGCCGGCATAGTCTATTACGGCGCTTTCGACGGCGAAAGGCTCACAGGGATACTGGGCATCAGACAGGACAGGGCCCATATATGCTTTTTCTTTGTGGACGGTGAGTATCACCGCCGGGGCATCGGCACTGCGCTTTTCCGCCGTATGCTGGAGGACTTCCCCAAAAGGACCGTAACGCTTAATTCCGCTCCCTACGGCCTGCCGTTTTACAGGAAACTGGGCTTCAGGGCTAAGTCCGGGGAGCAGACTGTCAACGGTATCCGTTTCACGCCGATGTCCTATATCCGGTGAAGCGGGAGCTTTATTTCCGCGCAGGACACCGAAAACTGTTGACGCAGCAGGTAAAAAATGTTATAATGTGTCGGGGATGTCCGTCTCCGGGGGACTATGACAGATGCTGTGAGGCTGCATATTATCTATCGCCGTAAACAGCGCAATTGCGCGTTTTCACGGCGAGTGATCCTCGGGATGACGTTCGGATCCTTCATTCGGTGATGACGCGTAAAGCCCTGCTGCTTGTCGGGATGACAGATCCCGAAAACGAAAAGTCCGTTTTTTAGTACCGATCCCCGACACCGCGAAAAGGACAAAAACGGCCAAGAGAGAAATATTTTGTATCATTGTTGAAAACTTTGAAAAAAATGCCCCGCAAAGGGTTTTTACAGCGAGTTTTTAACACTTTCAACAGAGTTTTCAACATTTTTGCGAATTTGCAGAAGGCTTATCAACTGTACCAAAATATTCCCTGCAATCAGATAACATAAAATCAGAGCGAAAACGGCATAAACTTTCATACACATCCTGTTACTCCTTATTTATAAAGGGGACACAACATAGAGTGTCTGGATGCCAATATGCCGTTTGCTTATGGGAGGCGGTCCCCGTGCAAAGGGCTAACGAATACGAACTGACGCTTGTCAGCAAGACGTACAGAAAGACCATCTGGTCGAAGTTTTTAAAGGGCGTGAAGGATTATCAGCTCATAAAGGAAGGGGACAGGATCGCCGTCTGCATTTCCGGCGGCAAGGACTCGATGCTTATGGCGATGTGTATGAAGCGTTTGCAGAGATACTCAAAGTTCCCGTTTGAGGTGGAGTATCTTGTTATGGATCCCGGCTACAATCCTGTGAACCGCCAGCAGATAATCGACAATGCGCAAAGGCTTGAGATACCGGTAAGGATATTCGATACGCAGATATTCGATGCAGTCGTGAACATCGAACAGAACCCCTGCTATCTCTGCGCAAGGATGCGGCGCGGCTGGCTGTACAAGACCGCAAAGGACCTTGGCTGCAACAAGATAGCTCTGGGACATCACTTTGACGATGTGATCGAGACTATCGTTATGGGTATGCTCTACGGCTCGCAGGTGCAGACGATGATGCCCAAGCTCCACAGCGAGCACTTCGAGGGTATGGAGCTTATCCGTCCGCTGTATATGGTCAGAGAGGACGACATCATCGCCTGGTCAAAGCACAACGGGCTTAGATTTATCCAGTGCGCCTGCCGCTTCACCGAAAGCGTACACAACAGCGGCGACGGTATCGGCGAATCCAAGCGGCAGGAGGTCAAGATGCTGCTCAAAGGTCTCCGGGAGAAATGCCCTGCTGTTGATATGAACATCTTCCGCAGCGTTGAGAACGTCAATCTGCAGACGATAATCTCCTACCACTCGGGCAAGGAGTACCACCACTTCCTCGATGACTACGATGAAGGAAGGAGCGTCCACGGCACTGTTGCGGACGGCTCGGGGGTAGTCGATCTTGAAAAGGAGCACAGGAAGGTATGACTCCCGACATTGTGAATACGCTCTGCAGGGAGGTCCTCGGCACTGCACCCGAAAGTCTGAGCCGCGCCGGAACGGGTATGGTGAACACAGTGTATATCCTGACCATGAACGGCGGGAAATACGTCCTGCGTATGAACAGCGAAAAAGGCTCTTACCGCGAGATGTACTGCGCCGATCTGATGAGCGAGCGCGGTATGACCTTCAACGGCAGAAAAGTCGAAGTAAGCAAAGATGTGATCGACCGCTTCAACAGGATTTACGATGCGTTCACGGAACGCTGGAATGAAAGGAAGAAAAAGCTGTGATACCGGAAAGATTATCGCGCATCGGGATGATGCTGGGAGAAGACGGGATAGATAAGCTCAGGGCTGCAAGAGTGGCAGTCTTCGGCATCGGCGGAGTCGGCGGCTTTGCTGTGGAAGCACTGGCAAGAAGCGGAGTCGGAACCCTTGACCTGATCGACAGCGATACCGTAGCGGAAAGCAATCTGAACAGGCAGATAATAGCGCTTCATTCCACCCTCGGGCAGTACAAAGTGGATGTTATGGCCGGGCGCATACACGATATAAACCCCGAAGCGGAAGTCAATGCACACAGGTGCTTTTTTCTGCCCGAAACTGCCGGCGGCTTCGATTTTACGCAGTATGATTACGTCATCGACGCCATAGATACTGTGACAGGCAAGATAGCTATAATTGAAAAAGCCAGGGCCGCGGGCGTTCCTGTGATCTCGGCTATGGGTGCAGGCAACAAGCTGGATCCGACGGCTCTTCGGGTGGCAGACATCTCAAAGACGAGTGTCTGCCCTCTTGCCCGGGTGATGCGCTATGAGCTGAGAAAGCGTGGCATCAAGGGAGTAAAGGCGGTCTATTCGGAGGAGCAGCCTTTGCGGCCTCGGCACAGACCCCTCACGGCAAGCCCGCGCCTGCCTCGAATGCGTTTGTTCCCTCGGTAATGGGGCTCATCATAGCGGGGGAAGTCATAAAGGATATAGCAGGAGTAAGATGATGGAGATAAAGTATATCCACGAGCCTACCGACTTACAGTGCGGTCAGGCTGTGCTGGCAATGGTGCTGGGGAAAAGCACCGATGAGATCGTTTCGCTGCTCGGCAACGACAGGGAGACCACCCTGAAAGAAATGAAGGACACATTCCGCCGTTTCGGAGTCGGGATCCCGGACGACAGAAAGCAGGCTCACAGCCGTGACGATCTGCCGCAGATGTGTCTTCTCAGCCTTGAAACGCCGCGCTGCTGGCACTGGTCGCTTTTCAGCGGGGGAGTATTCTACGACCCCGAGCATGGAGTTATGGATGACTTCCCGGAGTGCAGCAGGAAATACTACTGGGAACTGAAGCTCCCCCTGAACGGGAAGTGAGCGGTATATAACGCAATAACGCCCCGCTGCCTTTTCGCAGCGGGGCGCTGATATTTGTGTACCGTCAGTTCTTTATCTGTGTAGCCACAAGGCTCTCGCCGCAGTAGATCTGCCTGAGCTTGGGCTTTTCGATCTTGCCGGTGGGATTTCTCGGCACATCAGCGAAGATGATCTTGTGGGGGCGCTTGTATCTGGGGAGCTTCAGACAGAAGTCGTTTACGTCCTCCTCGGTAAGAGTCATACCCTCCTTCACCGAGATGACCGCCGCAGCGATCTCGCCGAGACGCTTGTGGGGAAGTCCGATAACTGCCACATCCTTGATAGCGGGATTTGAGCGGAGGAAGTCCTCGATCTGTACGGGATAGAGGTTCTCGCCGCCGGATATGATGACATCCTTCTTGCGGTCAACGAGGAAGATAAACCCGTCCTCGTCCTCCTGTGCCATATCTCAGTGAACAGCCAGCCGTCCTTTAAGGTCTCTGCCGTGGCCTTTTCGTCCCTGTAGTAGCAGGTCATAACGCCGGGGCCCTTCACGCACAGTTCACCGACATCACCTCTGGAAACGGTATCGCCGTTCTCGTCAACGATCTTGACCTCCCAGCCGAAGCCTGCCTTGCCGATAGCGCCTACCTTGTGGATATTCTCCACGCCCAGATGTACGCAGCCGGGGCCGATAGACTCGCTGAGACCGTAGTTCGTGTCATACTGGTGATCGGGAAAGACCTTTTTCCAGCGGTTTATGAGGGAGGGAGGCACCGGCTGTGCGCCGATATGCATAAGCCTCCACTGTGAAAGCTCGTAGTGCGAGAGATCAATATCTCCGCGGTCGATAGCGTCAAGTATGTCCTGAGCCCAGGGGACCAGCAGCCATACGATAGTGCAGTGCTCCCTCGATACAGTCTCGATGATGGACTTGGGCTTTACGCCCTTGAGCAGTACAGCCTTCGAACCTGCATACAGCGAGCCGAACCAGTGCATCTTTGCGCCGGTGTGATAGAGAGGCGGTATGCAGAGAAAGTTGTCCTTCCTCGTCTGGCCGTGATGCGCCTGCTCGGTCCTGGCGGAGTGTACAAGGCTCATATGCTTGTGCAGTATCGCCTTGGGGAAGCCGGTGGTGCCGGAGGAGAAGTAAATAGCCGCGTAGTCATCGTCGGTCAGCTTTATATCGGGGGCTACGGAAGAAAAGTTGGCAGCCTGAGAGTCATAATGCTCTGCAAACGAAGGGCAGCCCTCGCCCACATAGAACAGCAGTCTGTTGCGGCTTATTTCGTCTGCGATCTCCTCGATGCGGCCTATGAACTCGGGGCCGAACATCAGCACATCGACTTCGGCCAGATCGAGACAGTACTTGATCTCGTCGGAGGCGTAGCGGAAGTTGAGCGGCACTGCCAGCGCACCGGTCTTCAGGATGCCGAAGTATATCGGCAGCCATTCCAGACAGTTCATCAGCAGTATGCCCACCTTGTCGCCCTTCTTGACGCCGCGGGAAATGAGCATATTCGCAAAGCGGTTGGCTTTTTCGTCGAATACCCGCCAGGTGATCTCGCGGCGGTAGTGTGCGATGGGATTGGTCTCGATGAGCTCATACTCTCTCCAGGTGACCTTTCTGGTGTCGGTGATCTCGGGATTGACCTCGACGAGAGCGATCTCGTCGCCGTAGAGCTCTGCATTTCTTACAAGCAGTTCGGTTATTGGCATATTGATCGTCCTTTCAGTATTTTTACTTTAAAAAAGCAAAACAAAAAAGCATAAAAGCTTAAAATCGCTAAACTTAACTATTATTGTATCACAAAAACTGATAAAAGTAAAGCGCTTTTTTAAATTTTTTGCTCATAAACGTAAAAAATCCCGTCCCGGAGAGCATAACCATATCCTCAGATAAGCCCGGAATGAGGAATTTTTACCAAAGCTATTGACTTTTTTGTTCTGCTGCATTATAATAGTAAAGTGAATGTGTGTGCTCTGATACGGCAAACGGCCCGCTGTTTGCTGTGGGGGCTTTACCATAAGTAAGTTATAGGAGGAAGTAAAGTGAGACGGACTAAGAAACCGGTCTTCTTTATTGTTGTACTGTGCATACTGGCGCTGGGGTATCTGACCTTTTTCGGTATCCACACTTATTTCGGCGATACAAGAAAGACCTACATCAAGGGGGCGGACGAGATCCGTTGGGGCATAGATATCCAGGGCGGTGTCAATGCTACCTTTGAACCTGCCGACGGTTATGAGGCAAACGAACAGGAGATGGATTCGGCTAAGGCGACCATCGAACAGCGTCTCGTGAGTCTCAATATCACCGACAGTGAGGTCTATGTGGATTATTCCAAGGGGCGCGTTATCGTGTCGTTCCCCTGGCAGGCCGGTGAGGAGAGCTTCGATCCCGAGGCTGCCGTTACCGAGCTGGGTGAGACCGCTGTGCTCCGTTTCGTCAAGGGAACAGAGCTGCCCGAGAGTGACGACGATGAGAACCTGGTGCTGACAGGTACCGACGTTGACAGTGCCGAGGCTATGCAGCGTCAGGATAAGGACACCAATAAGGTGACCTATGTGGTAAGCCTCAAGCTCAAGGACGAGGGTACCAAGAAGTTTGCAGATGCAACGGCTGAGCTGTATCCTACCCGCGGACAGATCTCTATCTGGATGGACGATACTGTTATCTCAGCTCCTGCCGTACAGGCCGTCATCAACGACGGTTCAGCAGAGATCTCCGGCGATTTCACCTTTGAGAGCGCAAAGGCTCTGGCCGATAAGATCAATGCCGGCTCGCTGCCCTTCAAGTTGGAGACCACCAGCACCAACATCATCTCCGCAACACTCGGCTCCGGCGCAAGAGATGCTATGCTCATCGCGGGCGTTATTGCATTCTTTGCCGTAGCAATATATATGATAATCATTTACAGACTGCCCGGCTTCGTGGCATCCATATCCCTGATCGGACAGGTAGTGGGTTCCGTGGCCTGCATCTCCGGCTTCTTCAAGAGCTTTGACAGCTTCACGCTGACTATCCCCGGTATCGCGGGTATCATACTTGCGATAGGTATGGGCGTTGACGCCAACGTTATCACTGCCGAGCGTATCAAGGAAGAGCTGCTCTCGGGCAAGACTCTTGCAGGCGCTATCGCTACAGGATATAAGCGTGCATGGAGCGCCGTGTTCGACGGAAATATCACAGTAGTATTCGTAGCTGTTATCCTTATGGGAGCCTTTGGCCCCACTGACAGCGTATTCGGAACGATGCTCAAGCCGATCTTCTCTATGTTCGGCGCCGCTACAGCCGGTACGATCTATTCTCTCGGCTTTACGCTGCTGGTCGGCATCATCCTCAACTTCCTCTTCGGTGTGTTCTGCTCGAGACTTATGCTCTCGTCGCTGTCCCGCTTCAAGGTGTTCAAGAGCCGCAAGTGGTACGGTGTTCCCGAGAGCGATGAAAAGCGCGACGCTATGATCGAGAAGCGCAAGAAGATACTCAAGCCCAACAGCCACAGAAAAGTATTCTACAGCATATCGAGCGCACTTATCGCTGTGTTTGCTGCTGTTACGATAATCGTCGGACTCAATGTCGCTATCGAGTTCAAGGGCGGTACGATCATCACCTATACCTACGAGGGCACCATTTCCACAGGCGATGTGGAGAAGCTCGTCTCCGATACGATCGGCGAGACCGCTGTTGTCACCGAGGGTGAGGATTTCGCATCCGGCAAGCAGACATTGAAGGTCTCCTTCTCGTCGGATGAAGGCATCAGCAATGAGAAACAGTCTCAGCTGGCTGAAGCAATGAACAAGAAGTATCCCGACGGTAAGATCGAAGTTCTTGAATCTACTGACGTTGCTGCTTCAAACGGTACCGAGTTCTTCTTCAAGTGTCTCGTTGCCTGCGCATTCGCAATGGTAGTCACCGTTATCTATATCGGATTCCGGTTCAGGAAGATCGGCGGCCTCTCGGCAGGCTGCTTCGCGGTACTCGCGCTCATACACGATATGTGTATGGTATATGGATGCTTCGTGCTCTGCCGCTTCGACATCAACGCCAACTTCATGGCAGTGCTGCTGACTATCCTCGGATACTCCATCAACGCTACGATCATCGTATATGACCGTATCCGTGAGAACGAGAGGATCTACGGCAGAAAGTACAGCATTGAGGAGCTTGTCAATATGTCGATCACACAGACTCTCGGCAGATCGATACACACCACTGTTACTACGGTGCTGGCTATGACCACAGTATGCGTAGTCTGCGCGATCTGGGGCATCACCTCGATCATGAGCTTCGCATTTCCGCTCATCATCGGTATGGTGGCCGGCGTTTACTCCTCCAACTGCATCGCACCTACCCTCTGGGTAATGTGGCAGAAGCACAAGGAGAAGAACGAGGCTGTTACCCGTCCCGGCAAAAAGGCTGCCAAGAACCAGCCTAAGCCTCCCCGTCCGAACAACGGCGCAGTAGTCTGAATCTAACAATAATATTACCGCGGAGCTTCCGATACCGGAGACTCCGCGGTATTTGTTTGCTGTGATGATCGCCGGATCACCAGTCCTGCTCAAAAGAAGACTGCTCCTGCTGAGCGGAGGGCTGCTGATAGGTGTTCGGCTGCTGGTACTGGGGCTGCTGATAGCCTTGACCGGGGTACTGCTGATAGGTGTTCGGCTGCTGGTACTGAGGTTGCTGATAGCCCTGTCCGGGGTACTGCTGATAGCCGTTCTGCTGTTGGTACTGAGGCTGCTGATAGCCCTGTCCGGGGTACTGCTGATAGGTGTTCGGCTGCTGATACTGGGGCTGCTGATAGCCCTGTCCGAGGTACTGCTGATAGGTGTTCGGCTGCTGATACTGAGGCTGCTGATAGCCTTGACCGGGGTACTGCTGATAGCCGTAGGGCTGAGCATAGGGGTTGTTACGGTATTGCTCGAAGGGCGGCGTCTGATACTGCGCACAGTATCCCGCAAATGGCATCCCCACCGGCAGCAGAGGTGAATCGAACCTTGAAAGCTCCCGCACCTTCCTGATGGCAAATACCGTGACCACGATCTCGAATACAAAGAAAATAATGATGAACAGGTCGGAGCCTTCGGTCAGGCAGAAGTCGTAGAAGCCGTGAGTCAGTATCGGGAACAGCAGCGAGAGGCAAATGTTCTTTCGCTTGCCGCTCAGGTCGCCAAGACATTCCTGTCTTTTGGCGAGACCGTAGAACCAGCCCATAAAGACCGCATCTATGGCGTGACCGGGAACGGAAAGGATCCCTCGCATCACGGCGATGCCGATAGTGCCGTTGCCTGTGACGTAGAGTATGTTCTCCAGCGTCGCAAATCCCAGCGATACCGTTACAGCATAGACGACAGCATCAAAGGTGAAGTTGAAGTTGGGATTCTTCCAGGTCCGCAGACGCAGGACTGCAAATTTGCAAAGTTCCTCAGAAAGTGCGACCACAAGGAAGTTATCCAGCAGATTGCGTATTGTGGATTCGCCATTGAATATTTCCTCAAGCACGGCCTCGCCGCCGCATTCCATAAGCACGGCAGGGAGGATAGTCGCCGCTCCGAGCAGGAACAGTCCGATCAGCATCCCGATCGGTTCTTTTTCCACTTTGTCCTTATGCCGGATATACAGCATAAGGATCAGCGCCGGCAGCACCGACAGTACAAACAGTAGCCACATTATGCTTACCCCCTCTTTGTTATTTATTATAACATATGCCTGGCGGATTTGCAAGTGGGACCGGGGACTTTCCCGCCTTCGGATCGGAGAGAGCCGGTGTAAAAAGTACTTGAAATTTGACACGGGATGTGGTATATTATTATTAGGCGTGTTTCAGGAGAAATTTTAGTCGATACAGCATAGCTTTTGTGCGTCAGACCGCGTGCTGAGGTACTGTATCAGGAAAGGGGGCGGCCGGGATCAGTAATCTGTGCTTTGCAGACTTTGAATTTACCTGTGGGTTCTATATAGATAAGGCTCAGTGCGAGCTGCTGAGCATCGGGCTCGTCATCTGCGATGAGGACTATAATACCCTCGAGACCTTCTACCGCACCGCCTGCCCGAACATCCACCGCAAGCTCACCAAGCAGTGCAGAAAGCTTACCAAACTCACTCAGGAGGAGATAGACGCTTCTCCCGATGCCAACGAAGTAATGAGTGAGGTCGTGGAGATACTCAAAAAATACGGTATCAGTCAGGTCTCGGTTTGGGGCAACTTCGACCGCCCGGGGCTGCTGTCGGATATAAAGCAGCATAGCCGCGCTCACAAGAGCGCATCCAATGTCAGCCGGGTGCTCACGCTTGTGAGGGATATACAGAACGAGACCATAAAGCAGATGAAGCTGCCCCAGGCGATAAATATAAAAGACCTCGCCTCAGCCTTCGACTACATACCCGCCAGCGGGACATTCCATAATGCCCTCACCGATGCGCTGGCGCTCTATACCGTTCATAAGGCCGTATATACTACGGATATATATTCCTGTCCTAAGTTTCTGGCTGTGAAGCAGGCAAGGATAGATAAGATCGAAGCGGATAAGCGTGCCGCCGAGCAGAAAAGACGTGAGCTTACGATGCTCATACCCTTTACCGAGAAGGAGCAGGAATTCTTTGACAGACTTGACTCAGAGGCAGACCGCAGCGACTATATGCGGCTGCGTTTCAGGATAATGAATATGTTCCAGCGTTTGCCGAAGGAGGAGGATTTCTTGTTTATCGTCCTCCATGCCCCGAGACGCACCAAGCTCGCTGCGGCGAGCAAGTTCGTACCCGAGAAGTACGAAGGCGCCGACATCACCGGCTTTACGAAGGAGAACTTCGACAAGATCCTGCTGGAAGAGATCGGCAGAAAGCAGCTGGTCAGGAACTGAAATATGCAGGGCCGGACGGTTATCTGCTGTTCCGACGGATAGTATATTCTCATCTCAAAGGAGGTCATATAAATGCCATTACCTTTTCTGATCGGCGCATTCGCGTCGATAAAAAACGGCGAGAAAAAGAAGGGCTCGTCGAAGGAAGCCGTCAGAAGACATAACGGCAACCTTGAAAAGCTCAGGATCAAGGAGAGCGAGTGCAGCGATGCTGTGAAGGCTCTCAGAGCAGAGCAGAAGCTGTCGCTGACAAAGCTTGCGGAGCTTACGGGAAGGCTGGAGAGCGTTACCAATGCTCCCGACTTCGATCTGATGAATGTCTCGGCGGTCAAGCTCGTACACTTTGACACCGAGGGCATAAACGCTGCTGCAAAGGATCCCGACTGGTATCTCAGCACCGTTTCCGCAGGAAACTACCTTGTATCGAAAACAGCTGCACTCTCGCTTTCAGACACTCCCGTAAAGACCTGGGAGGATATGGAGACAGCCGAGAAAGAGATCAACGGGTTCTTCAGATATTATGACTGCCTGCAGATAACTGCCGAGCAGCTGGAGCACTCCATCGCTATGGTCAGGGACATCTTTGAGAAACACCTTACCGCTCTCGATCAGCTGAAGGAGAAAAACGGCAAGACTGACTGGAACACCTTCGGGAACACCCAGCGCTTCGCCTATCAGAATACCGTCCAGCTGGCGGTGCTCATCTATGAGATGTGCTCGCTGCCCCTCGTAAAGGATAATGAGGGCATCGGGGATGTATCCTCAGTGGATGCAGAGGGCGCAAAGGCACTGCTGTCAAAAGCAAGGGCACTTTGCCAGGACAAGGGCTTCGATTATGATGCTTCCAGCTTCGACGTTATACTCAGGGGCAGTGCAAAGGACTATTTCTCCTACCGCTACCGTCTGGAGGATAAGCTGGGGCTTATGCTTCCCCTCAGCCGCGAGCAGATCGAACCGATACTCACCAAGCTGAGGATGGATCAGAACGTTATGATAAGCCGCGATGTCACCCACCTTCACGCCCGCGCCGTGCTGGACAAGCTGCGTGACGTGGATATAAAATCCCAGCGAGTGCCTTCGCCCGACGGATCGAGCGTTTACTATATCGACTTAGTATAGAGCTATATATGGAAAGGATGAATACTTATGTATCTGAACAGATTATCAAACGAGCAGAAAGAGCTCTTTTTGGATCTTTGCATACACGCTGCGAAAGCCGACATGGACTTCGGTGCCGAGGAAAAGCTCATTATTGAGCAGTACTGTGAGGAGATGCATATTGATGTGCGCATGGGAGAGAAGTCCTCGTTTGAAGAGGCTTCACAGAAGCTGCTCGAGATCAGCAGCCCTGTTGAGCTGAGGATAATCCTGCTTGAAATGGCATCCCTGCTTTTCTCCGATAACGAGTACAGCGATGAGGAAAAGAGATTTATGGATGCCCTCGCCTCCAAACTGGGCGTTGACAAGCAGAAGCTGGATGAGATCTTCTCAGCGCTTAAAGAGCTCACATCTATCTACGCAAAGGTAAACGAGTTCGTATTTGGCTGATTTATTAAGGCAACATCGCACAACCCGCGGCTAACGCCTCTGCACGTCATCTGCTTGCCAGCTTTCCGTCATATTACCCAAATTCTCCTTGA
Source organism: Ruminococcus sp. (assembly GCA_017526445.1). GTDB lineage: Bacteria > Bacillota > Clostridia > Oscillospirales > Ruminococcaceae > FB2012. The sequence goes on from JAFXRI010000030.1 coordinate 12,018, forward strand.
CGTTGCGTAAAGCGAAGTGAACTTCGCTTGCAAACCTGCGTCGAATTTAGGCAATCTGACGAAAATCTGTACCTCAACGCCAGTTGAGGTTGCGCATACTGACGCACAGGGGTTGTGCGGTATTGCCTTAAGGAAATACAGGACTGACGAGCGGTCCTGACCGTAAAAAAGGTACCTTTCCCCGTGCAGGGAAGGTACCTTTTTGCGTATATAACTGTTTTGTGATCTTATTCGCCTGTATTACCTGAAGGTTATATACAGGATGTAGGCCGTGTAGGACGTCACCATCACAGCACCCTCCCAGCGGCCGAGGGTAAGCTTCGTTGAGCAGAATACCATAGTCAGCAGGCTCATTGCGATAAGGGCTATGCAGTCGATGATATTTTCGGTCACAAAAGTGATAGGCGAGATCGTTGTGGCGATACCCAGAACGAACAGTATGTTGAAGATGTTCGAGCCGATCACGTTGCCGAGGGCGATGTCCGTCTCTCCGCGCTTGGCAGCAACTATCGAGGTGAACAGCTCCGGCAGGCTGGTGCCGAGAGCAACTATCGTCATACCGATAACGTTGTCCGATATACCGAAGGAGCGCGCGATCTTGGAAGCCGAGTCAACTACGAACCTGCCTCCGAAGGCAATGGCTGTGGCGCCGCCGACAATGAATATCAGGCATAGCCACAGGGGCTTTAAGGCCTTGGTATCTTCTTCAGTGTCATCGGCTCGCCTTGCGCGTCTTGCAGCAAACACCGTATAGAGCAGGAAGCCTATAAAGAGCGTCATCAGCAGGATGCCTTCCCAGCGATTGATTATACCGCCGGTCACACCAAACAGAATCAGAAGGCCCGAAATGATGATCGAGAACGGGAATTCCTTGAAAAGCGTTGATTTCTTTATCGCCATAGGAGCAATGATAGCGCTGACGCCGCATACTATCATCAGGTTAAAGATGTTGGAGCCCACGGCGTTTGATACCGCCAGGTCATTCTTTCCGGCCAGCGCGGCGCTGACGCTGACAGCGGTCTCGGGCAGGCTCGTTCCCATAGCGACCACCGTAAGACCGATTATCATTGTCGGCACGCGCAGACGCTTGGCCAGCCCTGAGCTTCCGTCAACAAAGAAGTCAGCTCCCTTTATCAGCAGGACAAAGCCTGCAATCAGTATCAGATACTGCATATTTAAGATCTCCGTTCCGTTTTAGTATTCTTTTAGGCAATACCGCACAACCCCTGTGCGTCAGATGCGACGTCCAGATTTTCGTCAGATTGCCTAAATTCGACGCAGGTTTGCTGGCGCAAGTCAAGGAGAATTTGGGTAATATGACGGAAAGCTGGCAAGCAGATGACGTG
>JAFXRI010000031.1 GCA_017526445.1 Ruminococcus sp.
ACGTCATCTGCTTGCCAGCTTTCCGTCATATTACCCAAATTCTCCTTGACTTGCGCCAGCAAACCTGCGTCGAATTTAGGCAATCTGACGAAAATCTGGACATCGCATCTGACGCACAGGGGTTGTGCGGTATTGCCTAAAAGGCACCGCCTGCGGCCTGCGCATAAGGGCTGTACGATGAAAAACATTCTCCCGGCACTGTCCGCCGCCGTCGGATCCTGCCGGGAGTTTTTATTGCCAAAAATAATTGCCGATTTTTGTTTAATATTACTATTGTTATAGATTTGTTAATAATGTATAATTAAAAAGGATAATTGCAGTCGGGCAGAAAACTCACCGAAAGGAGGGGAACGGATATGAAAAAGAAAAATACAGCTCTGAGCATCCTGAATATCGCAGAAGTGCCCGTGCGGAGCATACTGCTGGCGATCGATCTGTTCTTCCTCAGCGCCCATATTTTTTATCTGATCTATTTCTGGATCAAGGGCGCCGATGTGATGTTCTTTTTCAATATCTTCAGTGTGACCTTCTATTTCGTGCTGGGATATGTTTCCTTTAAGCACCCCGGCCATATCCTCAGTTATGCTATGCTCGTGATGCTTGAGGTCGTTGCTCACGCGAGCCTTGCTGCGATAACGATCGGCTGGTCCGCCGGATTCCCGATGTTTATCGTATGCTGCGTGCCCTTCCCGTTCTTCCTGAATTTCAGGAAAATGATAATGCCCTATCTGATAGAGCTTGTCCTGGTGGCCGATTTCCTTTTCGTAAGGCTGCTCACATTCGGGAACGATAATCCTGCCGGGCATATGATAAGCGAGCAGACGGCAGAAAGACTCTTCGTGTTCAACACCTGCATCTCTTTTCTGATGATAACTGTCTTTTCTACCGTCTATAAGCTGACCAAGCAGCTTGAACAGCTTAAGATGAAAAAGAAGAACGAGACGCTCAATATCCTCGTGAAGATCGATCCTCTTTCACAGCTTTTCAACCGCCGTGCAATGGTGGATTTCCTTAAAAAGATCGAGTCCGATACCAGAAGCGGCCGCGGAAGCTACGTTATAGTAATGGGGGACCTTGACGGCTTCAAGCATATAAACGATACCTACGGACATTCTATGGGCGACAGCGTTATCACCGCCGTTTCAAAGATAATGACCGAGGAGGTGCCTTCTGAGGGCTATGTCTGCCGCTGGGGCGGAGAGGAGCTCCTGTTTGCCGTGCCCAATTCCGGCTGCACACAGGGCGCCGCCATAGCCGAACGTATCAGACAGCGTCTCGGGCAGCAGACCTTTACTGCCGAAGACGGCCGCACTTTCGGAGTGACGATAACCTTCGGCGTCTGCGAGTGCGACGGCAGCTTTTCCTATGAGCGTGCTGTCAGCTGCGCCGACCAGAGGCTCTATTACGGCAAGCAGCACGGCAAGAATACGGTCATATCCAGAGAGCAGCTGCCGCATGATGCGCTGCAGTAAATATACGCCTGAAGCAGCACGTTTTGCTGTGCGCTGTGCGGTTGTGAAAAGTGTACAAGCATTTTGAAATAAGTTTGTGCAGGTTTTTTTTGGATTTTTGTATACAAACACCAATTAATATGTTATAATGGTAAAGGGCGATAACAAATTGTCTAAATTTCTTTGAGGGAACAAATTCATAAAGGGGGGCTTTGGTATGAGATCAATAATAACTATCAGCCGTGAATTCGGCAGCGGAGGACGTGAGATCGGCAGGAAGCTTGCTGATAAGTTCGGAATTGATTTCTATGACAAAGAACTCCTTGAGATAGCCTCAAAGGAAAGCGGCATCACCCAGGAGCTTTTTGTCAAGCATGATGAGTCCTACACCAACAGCTTTTTGTACTCGCTGGTCATGGGCACCTATCCGGTCACACCGGACGGCAGGATCAATCCCGAGCTTCCGCTCAACCAGAAGATCTTTCTCGCACAGTTCGACACCATACGTTCGCTGGCCGAGAAAGGGCCTTGTGTTATAGTGGGCAGATGCGCCGACTATGTGCTCAAGAACCGCGATAACGTGGTAAATTTCTTTATCACCGGATCGATGGCTCATAAGCGCCGCCGCATACTGGAGCGCTATGACATCGAAAAGAACAAGGTGGAAGATTTCATCCGCAAGACAGATAAGCGCCGCGCCAACTACTACAGCTACTATACCGATATGAAGTGGGGAGAGGCCAAGAATTATGACCTCTGCATAAATTCCTCCAAGACCGGTATCGACGGCGCTGTGGAAATACTGGCGGATTTCATCGAGGTCTTCGAGAAGACGAAGTGAGCCGTTCCTGTAAGATATGCATACGAGTGAATCTTTTTCAATTCATTTTACTTTCCTTACTTTTTTGGGAAAGCCGTCTCCTTTGCAGGGGGCGGCTTTTTCATTGCATAGAACTTGCCGCCCGGCTTGACACGGGAGAGGAAGAGTGCTATAATGTATGTGTAAAAACTGTGTAATAAGGACGGTGAGGACAGAAGTGACGAACGGCGACAGTTGCGGGACAAACGGGCATCTATGCGGTGCAGCGATATGTCAGGAGAAGGACAGCATATACCGGCTCTGCGGCAGACTGTTTTCGGTTCGCCGTGTTCTGTGATGCTGCCTGGTACCTTATCGCCCATATCCGTGTGCCTCTGCTTGTCCCAGTGACATGACAGAGGATTTTTGTGCCCATTTTTCCGCCCTGCTTTATTATCCTTGCCCTGCTTTGCAGGTCAAATAAAACGGAGGGCTGATAATGGCAAAAGATATGATCGAAGAAAACACTGCTGTCAGCAAGGAAGCTGCGGCAAAACCCGATTACGAGGGTGAGATAATAAGCATCATCAGGTCGGACGATACCCCGAGGATGATGATGAAAAAGCTGGAGGATTATCACGGGAACGACCTTGCGGGAGTAATGGCAGATCTCTCCGTGCAGGAGAGGACAAAATTCTTCCGCGTGTGCAGCAGCGATCTGCTGGCCGATGCTTTCGAGCGCCTTGAAGAGGATGAGGCGGGAACATATCTGAACGAAATGGATGTGAGGAAAGCCGCCTCGGTAGTGAGCCTGCTGGAAACGGATACCGCAGTGAATATCCTCAGGGAGATCGAGAGAGAAAAGCGCGGCCTGATAATAGAGGCTCTCAGCCCCGAGATCAGGGACGAGATCAAGCTGATCGCCAGCTTTGACGAAAATGAGATCGGCAGCCGTATGACGACTAACTGTATCATCATCAAGGATGATCTTACCGTCAAACAGGCGATGAGCGAGCTTGTCAGTCAGGCTGAGGAGAATGACAATATAACCACGATCTTTGTAGTGGACGAGAATGAGGAGTTTTACGGTGCCATCGACCTGAAAGAACTGATAACAGCCCGCAATTCCACTGCCCTTGAAAACCTGATAATGACCTCGTTCCCCTATGTCTATGCCACCGAGGAGATAGATGACTGTATCGAAAAGCTGAAAGACTATTCCGAAGACCTGATCCCCGTGCTCGACAACAGCAGCAGACTGCTGGGCGTTATCACCGCCCAGAGCCTGATCGAAGTCGTTGATGACGAGATGGGCGAGGACTACGTCAAGTTCGCAGGTCTGACCGCGGAGGAAGATCTTAAAGAGCCTCTGAAACAGAGTATGAAAAAGCGCCTTCCCTGGCTGCTGGTGCTGCTCGGCCTGGGTATGCTGGTATCCGGCGTGGTCGGTGTGTTCGAGCAGGTCATCTCTCAGCTCACGCTGATAATGGCCTTCCAGTCGCTGATACTGGATATGGCAGGAAATGTCGGTACCCAGTCGCTGGCCGTGACTATCCGCGTGCTGACAGATGAGAACCTTACCTTCAAGCAGAAGGTCCATCTCGTCGGCAAGGAAACACGGGTGGGTATGTCCAACGGACTGCTGCTCGGCACCATATCCTTCCTGCTCGTGGGATTGTATATAATGATCTTCAAGGACTGTGCGCCGGGATTTTCCTTTGCAGTATCCGGCTGCATAGGCATCTCGCTGCTGCTGGCGATGATAATATCCAGCGCCGTAGGTACGGTGATACCGCTGTTCTTCAAGAAGATCAAGATAGATCCCGCCGTTGCCTCCGGACCGCTGATAACTACCGTCAACGACCTTGTGGCTGTTGTGACCTATTATGGGCTTTCGTGGGTGCTGCTGCTGAATGTTATGGGGCTGGGGAATAAGTAACGGAGGAAAACTGTATGCTGGAGAAAGAGATCAAGCTTATGCTCAGCGAGGATGAATACCTTAAACTTTGCGGAGAGTTTGATATCTCAAAGGAGATATATCAGGTCAATCATTACTACCGCAGCGCCGAGTGCGCAAAGCGCAGGATAAGCGTCCGTGTCCGTGAGGTGGAGGGCAGCAGGCTCCTTCAGGTGAAGCTCCCTGTCAGCACCGAGGGATCCCTTGCTGTCAGGGAGGAACGGGAGCGGGTGCTGGACAGCGTCCCGGAGGAGATATCTGCCGATGTGCTGGAGGAGATCTGCGGTGTGAGGGATACAGCCGTGAGGATCGGCTCGCTGGCGACTGTCCGCAAGCTTTGCTGTTCTTATGAAGGAGTGGAGCTGGCTCTTGACAGGAATGTGTATCTCGGCATCACCGATCACGAGCTGGAGGCCGAATATACAGGCCCCTATCCTGAACAGGTCATCGAAAAGCTTCGGGAGCTGGGGATAAACTGTGACAGACCGGCAGTCGGCAAGTACGCCAGGTTCTGTGCAGGACTTGAAGAAAAATAAACTGCTGATAAAGAAGCGCTGCACACTATGCGGTTTGCGTGGTGTGCAGCGCTCTCTTTGTGTATTCAGACAGATTCAGCCGCGGCGCTGCTGTATGCAGGCTTAGCCTTTTCGTCCGGGATCATTATGCGGAATTCTATCATCCCGTCGTGCTCGGTCCGGGATAAGGTGGCCTCTACGCCTGCCAGCTTCATCACCCGGACTGCCTTGTCGACTGTGTTGGCGAACAGTCGTATGTCCCCGAGAACGGCAGCACGTTTTTTGTAGCTCCGGCGACGCTTGTCCTCGGCCAGAAGCTGTTCGATGTATTTCTCGGTCTGAGAGACGGTGAGCTTCTCTGCAATGATGCGGGCGATGGCTTCGTCCTGACGGTCCCTGCCGGTCAGCCGCAGGAGCGCCCTGGCGTGACGCTCGCTGAATGAGTTCTCAGCCATCTTCTTTCTCTGCCCCTCGGAGAACTGCAGCAGCCGCAGCTTGTTGGATACAGTCGAGAGAGCCAGCCCCAGCCGCAGCGATACCTCATCCCTCGTCATCGAGTATTCGTTTATCAGGGTGTTGATCGCCTCTGCCTCCTCAAAGCAGTCGAGATCTGCCCGCTGTATGTTCTCCACCAGAGCCACTATCGCCGAGCGCTTGTCCGAGATCTTTACCACCACACAGGGCACTGTCCTGCACCCCGCCAGCTTCGCCGCACGCAGACGCCGCTCCCCGGAGATGAGTATGTAGCCGCCTTCGCATTCCCGCACCGTCAGCGGCTGAACGATACCGTCCTGGGCGATGCTCTTGGCAAGACTGTTGAGCTGATCGGAGGAGAAACGTCTGCGCGGCTGATCCGGGTTCGGCGAGATCCTTCCGACCGGTATCTCCACTACCTTCGCAAGTTCGGTGTGCTTTTCGCTTTTACTCCCTCCCGCAGGGGAAAAGACTATATTTCTGAGTATGTTCATATTTTGCACCTCCGTCTTGATTATAACATCATCTTCCGAGATTTTCCACAGCTTATTCGCGTAACTTTTCGCCTTTTGCAGACACTATCGGCGGCCGTTCTCCTTTCTTCGCCCTATTCCCCCGGCACAGGACAGACCGCCTGTCGGGAAATGTCGTGATCTCTGCTGAAAAACTGCTGACTGTCCTTTTGCCTCAGCAGACCGTGTATTATAGGCAATACCGCACAACCCCTGTGCGTCAGATGCGATGTCCAGATTTTCGTCAGATTGCCTAAATTCGACGCAGGTTTGCTGGCGCAAGTCAAGGAGAATTTGGGTAATATGACGGAAAGCTGGCAAGCAGATGACGTGC
>JAFXRI010000032.1 GCA_017526445.1 Ruminococcus sp.
ACGTCATCTGCTTGCATATTTTCCGTCATAGCACACAAATTTTCCTTGCCGGGCGTCAGCCCGCCTGCGTCAAATTTATGCACTCTGACGAAAAATCTGACTGCGTATCTGACGCACAGGGGTTGTGCGGTATTGCCTTAAAGGACACATTCGCCAAAATGTGCGCCCGTGAAGTACAAGCGTATTCCACAAACGTACATTCAAAATAGGCTCAAAAATCTGCATAATGCATATTGACTTATAATCGCAGGATATTATATAATAAGTAGGTGAGATTTTTTTCGATACGTCTGCGATACGCTGCGGCGAAGATCATCTGCAACGGAGAAAAGGCAACAGCAAAAGAAGTGCTTTGCATATTTTCTGATATACATCTAAAATCAGTAAGGAGAATGTTGTATGACCAAGGTAGTTAAGTTCGGAGGAAGCTCTCTTGCAAGTGCCGAGCAGTTCCGCAAGGTGGCGGACATCATCCACGCCGAGGACTCAAGACGCTATGTGGTACCCTCTGCTCCCGGAAAGCGTTTTGCCGAGGACACAAAGGTAACGGATATGCTCTACGCCTGCTATGATCTTGCCGCAAAGGGCAACAAGTTTGACGAGGCGTTCGCCCAAATAATCGAAAGATATGAGAGCATCATCGACGAGCTGGGCCTCGACCTTGACCTTACAGAGGAGTTCAGCGTTGTCAAGGCCTGCTTTATAGGCAAGGCCGGACGTGACTATGCCGCTTCAAGAGGCGAGTACCTCAACGGTATCGTCCTCGCAAACTACCTGGGATATGAATTTGTGGATGCTGCCGATGTGATCTTCTTCAAGGATTCGGGCGAGTTTGACGCCAGCCGCACACAGAATGCTATGAAGGAAAGGCTCTCCGGTATCGAGAGGGCTGTTATCCCCGGCTTCTACGGCTCAATGCCCAACGATACTATCAAGACCTTCTCCCGCGGCGGTTCGGATATCACCGGCTCGATCGTTGCAGCGGCTATCGGTGCCGACCTGTATGAGAACTGGACTGATGTTTCCGGCTTCCTGATCTCGGATCCGAGGATCGTCAAGGATCCCCTGCCTATCACCACTATCACCTATAAGGAGCTCAGAGAGCTTTCGTATATGGGTGCCACCGTTCTGCACGAGGATGCTATCTTCCCTGTGCGCAAGGCGGGTATCCCCATAAATATCAAGAACACCAATGCTCCCGCAGATCAGGGCACTATGATCGTTGAGAGCACCTCGCAGAAGCCTCCCTTCACGATCACCGGCATTGCAGGCAAGAAGGGCTTTACTGTTGTTAATATCGAAAAGGATATGATGAACAGCGAGCTTGGCTTCGGCAGAAAGGTTCTGGAGGTATTTGAGAAGAACGGCATCTCCTTTGAGCATATGCCTTCCGGCATCGACACTATGAGCATCATTGTGCATCAGAGCGAGTTCGAGCCCAAGGAGCAGGAAGTGCTTTCCGGTCTGCACCGCAACGTTCATCCCGACTCTATCGACATCGAGACTGATCTGGCGCTCATCGCCGTAGTGGGCAGGGCTATGAAATCCGCCCGCGGTACTGCCGGCAGGATCTTCTCGGCTCTGGCACACGCTCACGTCAACGTTAAGATGATCGACCAGGGCTCGTCGGAGCTGAACATCATCATCGGCGTGGCCGAGAGCGACTTCGAGGCTGCCATCAAGAGCATCTATGAGATATTCGTAGTGCACCAGCTCTGATAAACCAAACCAATCTGCCGCCCCGCTTTCCTTACGCGGGGCGTTTGCTTTGTCCGGAGCACGGGCATATAAAGGCTTTTGCAATGCTCCCTCTTTTTATTGACATATTTTTCAAACTGTAGTATAATGTTTTCGGCAGGTGATATTATGACTGATATTAAGCTGATGCTCCAGAGGCTGGACACTCTGGTGATCTTCAAAGGAATAAAAAACGACAGGACCTTTTCGCTGCTGGTCAGCACTATGCAGGATATTGAACGCGGCGACCGCACTCAGGCGATCAGGGACTACTGCGCCTTTACGGCTTCGCTGTATGAGGATTCGGAGAGCCTTTCCCTTTATCTGCTCAGGCTGGTTCTAGAGGACGAGAATTTATACATCCTCAGAAAGGGCGAGGGTGCCGAGACCAGCAGAGTCATCGAGGAATGTCTCGCCAGCGAGCTTTATACTCTTGAGGAGCTTTCAAGGCTCACTTGTGAGGAGCTTATCGAGCGTATAGGCTACGACGGGTTCATGCCCCGGTACGAGATCGAGCCGCTGGACTTCTCAAAGATCTATGCTGACAGAGTCATCTCGATAGCGCAGTACGGCTACGGCATCTATGCCAAATACCACGTTTTTATGGTCAGGGACGGCGAACTGGTACCTGTGGAGTATCCCGACAGGATACGGCTGTCGCAGCTTTCTGGCTACGAGAAGGAGCGCGGCGAGGTCATTGCCAATACTCTGGCTCTGCTCCGGGGAAAGCCGGCGAACAATGTTCTGCTTTACGGCGACTGCGGCACAGGCAAGTCCTCGACAGTCAAGGCCATTACCAACGAATACGCAGACAAGGGCCTGCGGCTGATCGAGCTAAAGAAGAAACAGCTGCATGAGATACCCAACATCGTAAAACACATCAGCCGCAATCCTCTGAAGTTCATCGTATTCATCGACGATCTTTCCTTCAGCGAGGACGATGACGATTTCGCGGCGCTGAAAGCCATACTGGAAGGAAGCGTGTCCTCCACGGCATCCAACCTGGTGATCTACGCCACATCCAACCGCAGACATATGGTGCGGGAGACCTTCTCGGCCCGTGAAGGCGACGAGGTACACCGCAACGACACGATGCAGGAGATGCTTTCGCTTTCCGAGCGTTTCGGCCTGAGGGTGGTGTTCCAGAAGCCGGACAAGAAGCTTTATCTGAAAGTCGTCAGCGATCTTGCAGCGCAGTACGAGCTCGATATGCCGGAGGATGAGCTTTTCGCAAGAGCCGAGCAGTACGCTCTTGCCAGAGGCGGGCGCTCGCCGAGGGCAGCGAAGCAGTTAATTGAGATGCTAAAAGGAAGCGAAGAATAAAACACAGGCGGCCCCCCTTATGTCCGGTGCCGCCATATATAAGTATAAAAACAAGGCAATACCGCACGTCTGCTGTGCGGTATTGCCTTAATGTCTTCCTTCAAGATCATACATCTTTATCACGCGCAGGGCGGCTTCGCCTATGGGGATGCGAAGATCCATCGCCTGCTTTTCAAGGTAGCGGTGCGCCTGCTGCTCGGTGAATTTCAAATAGTGCATAAGCGCAAGCTTGGCCCGGCCGAGATTTTTAAGCTCCTCATCCGTCTTGCCCGCATTCGGTGCAGAGCCGAGAAAACGGTCTCTCATCCCTGCGGCAAGCGCCAGCGTATATTCAAAGGCCGCTTTGTTGAGCGGCTGCTTTTTTATCACCGCTGCCCCTCTGGCAGCCATTTTCTTCGAGAGCGCTTCATGCTCCTCCGACGGGACTATGAGCACGACCGCCGTATCAGAACACTCGCACATATGCTCGGCAAGCTGTATCCCTTCTCCGTCGGGGAGGGGGCAGTTTATCACTGCCAGATCATAGTTCTTCTGCGAGATGAGCAGCCTTGCCTCCTTGCTGCCTATGGCTGCCGACTGCTTCCAGTCGGGAAAAAATTCGGTTATCAGTGCACAGATAGTCTGCGCCGACTTACCGCCCGAGACGATAAGTACGCTGTCCACTAAAAAGCACCTCCCTGCTGATATCTGCTGTCCGGACGATCATTTCGAGCGGAAGCTGTCAAGATCGTCAAACAGCATTTTAAGGCTGTTCTCCGCCAGTTCCTCAAGCTTCAGGTTCTCATACCTTTCCTGATATTCAAGGCACTCGCGCTGAGCCCTGACTGCATCCTCGTTTCTCTTGTTGGTAAGGGGCGAGCCGGTGAGCGCTTCATACTGCTCCGGCGTTTCCCAGGGCTTGATGCCGATGATAGAGATATTATCCGTACTGCCGTTGCGAATCGCAAGCTGGCAAAGAGCCTCCAGCTTTTCGCTGAAGGTCATCGAAGAGATCTTCATAGCGATCTCAAGCTCGTCCTTGATTATAAAATCAGACAATCCGTCCGAGCAGATCAGCACAGTATCGTCCTCCTGCTCACCAAAGGGCGAGATGAACCGTATGTGCTCGATGACCGGCTCCTGCAGGACGCTTCCTACAGAAGAGACTATAGCCTTTCTCATTTCCGGCGGCAGCTCGTCCATCGAAGCGATCTCGCCTTTCTCATATAGGAACCTGCCGTAAGTCTGGTCGCTGGAGATCTGTCTGATAGTCCCGCCCACATAGCGGTACATCCTGCTGTCTCCCACATTCACGCATACAGCTGCACCGTCCTCCTCCACAGCGAGCATACACAGTGTGGTCTGCATATTGACAGTTTCATCGCCGGACACGCCCGTGCGAAGTATTTTATTATGCACTGAACGGATACACTTGTCCAGGTCGGTGGTGGAGTCAAATCTCACAGCCCCCAGCGTGGAGGCGCAGATCTGCGAGGCGAGTTCTCCCGCCTTCTCTCCCCCGACACCGTCGCAGACCGCAGTAAGGAAGGGTGCGATGCACACCGAGGCATAGCCGCCCTTGGTGACGGTGACTCTGTTGATGAGCATCGCGTCCTCGTTATTCAGTCTGTACGGTCCCTTATCCGTATAGCCATAGATATAATAATTCATAGGCTTACTGTCCTTTGCGTAAAACGCTCTTATGTCATTTGCTGCTGTAGTAGTTCCACATATCCGTATGGATCGCGTCGGCTGCTCTGGCAAGCCTTTGCAGTCTGGCGGCGCTCACTCTGTTGGTGAAGCATATGAGCACATAGGGATGCTCAGCCTCGACGACGGTGGTGTCGTGGTGGAGCTCATCCGTCCAGCCGCACTTGGAATAAACAGTGTACTTGTTGTTGAGTCCGAGTCTGAAATTTGACGAGCAGGAATGCGCATAGCCGTATCTGATATAATCGGCATACTTTCCGTTATAGATGTAGTTATACATCTGTATCCATTCCTTGGCAGAATCAGTAGCGCAGATAACTCCCCATCTGTTCTGATAGCTCATAGATGTACGGCAGCCGAGGGATGCGATATACTTATTGTATCCGTCGATGCCGAACTTGCGCTGGAGCATATAGAAACCTATATTGTCGCTGTAGTCAAAAATAGTCTGGAATATCTGTTTGATAGTGAGCTTGCGGCCGTACTCATAGGTCTGGATGATACCGGAGCCGGCATGATAGTCCTCGGGGGTATAGGTCATAACGGTATCGAGGTTAGGCTCGCCGTCCTCCATTTCCTGGAGACAGTAGAGCATAAACGGCATCTTTACGGTGCTGGCTGTGCCCATATAGGTCTTGCCGTTGCTGGCAACAAGGGCGCCGCTCTCCAGATCGAGCATAACGAAGCTGCAGGTGCCGCCGAGACAGTTGAGCTCATAGCTCAGGTTATTTTTCAGCCACCCTGGAATGGTATATCCCTGACCGTTTGAAAGAGTGATAGCCGAATTGTTGGAATAGTCGTCGAGTATCTTGTTATAGGTGGTCTTATTGAAGACTCTTACCTTTGCGCCCTTGGGATATCTGCTCTTGACAGTTACGGTGCCATAGGTGGAAATGGCCTTGACCTTCATCAGGTACTTCTTTCCGGGAGTGAGCTTGGAGGTGGTATAGGAATTGATCTTGGAGCCCACAGTAGCCAGCACTACGGGATCGTCGCCGGAGGTGTTGGTATAATACACCTCATAGGCAGTGGCCTTGGGGACCTTCGTCCATTTTACGGTAACGGTATTGAGCCTGGCTGAAGCCTTTATGCCGGTAACTGTATCGCAGACAGCTGTAGCCATGAACTTTGTGGAGACGCCGTGGAATATGATCTCCGATCCGGCAAGCTTCCTTGCAGCTCTGATCTTATAGCTGTTTTTCTGGCCGGCAGTACGGTCCGTGATCTTATAGTATGTATTCTCGGTCTGACCGATCTTCTCGTATTTGCCTGTATCCGGCGACCACCTGAATATCTCATAGAAGGACGCGCCCTTGGCCTTGTTCCATTTAAGGGTATAACCCGAAGTATTGGCCGAAGTCTCCTTTATGCCCTTGACCTGTTCGGGATCGGTAGTGGCATAGGTCTTTGCCCAGGAACTGTAATAGGTCTTGCCGCCTGAGATCTTATAGGAGCGTATGCGCATCGAATAGGTGATGCCCATTGTCATATTCTTTGCCGAATACTTATAATACTGGCTTGACGCGCCGATCCTTTTGGTATTCGTCCATACCTTTTCGATCTTGTCATAATACTGCATCTCGTAACCCGTCACGCCGCTGACCTTTTTCCAGCGCATGACCACCTGGCTGGTGCTGGCGTCGCTGCAATAGAATCCGGCGGGGGCATCAACTTTTACTGCTGAGGCATTTACCGCTGACACGGTCTCAGTCAGAACGGGAGCATCTGCCGACGCAGACAAAGCGGCGGGTGCCGTACACATCATACCAAGTGAGAGCACCAGCGCTGCGAACCATTTTCTTCTCATTTGAATCCTCCTTAACGGTCATTTATATAAGTATATGTATATGATGCTGCAATTAACCATTTTAATTATACCTCTGTTTCAGAAAAAGGTCAAGACCTTTCTGTCATTTTATTTCATCTCACGCCCCGGAGCAGAGCCTCCTGGAGCATTTTTGCAGGAACGGGACTTCATTTATGCAAAAAAACAAGAAATAGGGCTTGAAAAATCAGAAAAAGGGTGGTATAATATATCTTAGCAATTTTTATATGAAAGAAGGATTTACTATGGACATCAGATTAGAGCTTACAAAGACCCCCAAGGAAAAGCCTCAGGACGAGACCAAGCTGGGCTTCGGACACATCTTCACAGACCATATGTTCGTGATGAATTACGACACCGGCAAAGGCTGGCATGACGCGAGGATCGTTCCTTACGGCGAGATCTCACTTTCTCCGGCAGCTATGTGCCTGCACTACGGTCAGGAGATCTTTGAGGGCCTCAAGGCTTACAGACGCGCTGACGGCGAGATCCAGCTGTTCAGACCCGACGAGAACTACAAGAGACTCAACAACTCAGCAAGAAGAATGGTCATCCCCGAGATCGACGAGGAATTCATGATCGAGGCTACCAAGAAGCTCGTTGAGATCGAGAAGGACTGGGTACCTCATACTGACGGCGCTGCTCTTTACATCCGTCCCTTCATCTTCGCTACCGATCCCTATGTAGGCGTTCGTCCTGCAGACCACTATCTGTTCCTTATCATCCTCTCGCCTTCCGGCGCTTACTATTCCACCGGTCTCAACCCTGTAAAGATCTATGTTGAGAACAACTATGTAAGAGCTGTCCGCGGCGGTACCGGCTTTGCCAAGACCGCAGCAAACTATGCTATCTCGCTGAAGGGCCAGGAGGAAGCTCACGAGCAGGATTATGAGCAGGTGCTCTGGCTGGACGGTGTGGAGAGAAAGTACATCGAGGAAGTTGGCTCGATGAACATTTTCTTCGTTATTGACGGCGAGGTCATCACTCCCGAGCTCCAGGGTTCGGTACTCCCCGGCATCACAAGGAAGTCGGCTCTTGAGGTATGCAAGTCCAAGGGCATCAAGGCTACCGAGAGACGCATCACGATCCAGGAGGTCGCTGACGCTTACGACGCCGGCAAGCTGGACGAGGTATTCGGCACCGGTACGGCTGCTGTTATCTCCCCTGTCGGCCACCTGAAGTGGGGCGACAAGATCATGACTATCAACAACAACGAGATCGGACCTATCTCTCAGATGCTGTACGATACCATGACCGGCATCCAGTGGGGCAAGATCCCCGACGAGTTCGGCTGGACCGTTCCGATAAAGTGATCCTGACAGACAAAACAACGCGAAGCAGGCTGAAAAGCCCGCTCCGCGTTTTATTTTTTATTCCGTATTGATTATCACGCTCAGGTAAATGCTGTCACTCCGAGCAGAGAGAGAACTGTCATTATCGCTCCGGCGAGAAGTACCCCCAGGAGGACTGCGATCACGCTCTTTTTAAAGTCGAGGTCGAGCATACTGGCGGCAAGTGTTCCGGTCCAGGCGCCGGTCCCGGGAACGGGTATCCCCACGAACAGCAGCAGAGCAACATAGATCCCCCGTCCTGCCTTGGCCTTGAGCTTTTCTCCGCCGTGCTGCCCCTTTTCGAGACAGAAAGTGAAGAACCTTCTTGTATATTTCTTGTCGGATCCCCAAATGAGGACCTTCCTCGCAAAGAAGAAGATAAACGGCACGGGTATCATATTGGCGATCATACAAAGCGGCAGAGCCTTCTGCCAGGGGATGCCCATAATGATGCCGTAAGGCACTCCCCCTCTCAGTTCCACAAGAGGGACCATTGATATCAGGAATGTGAGGATATATCCTTTCATACTGCTGTTTCCTTTCTGCTGCTGGCGGGTATCATTTCTTCTATCTGTGCGCGGAGCCCTTCGATGCTCCTGCGCTGATAAACGGTAACGGAATCTCTGGCGGCAGCTCTTGCAGCATTGGCTGCGTGGATGAGCCTGCCTGTCTTCAGGTAGCATAGCGAGAGGAACATCTCACACTCGCAGCGGGATGACTTGCCGACTGCATAGGCCATTGCCTGAGTGAAGCAGTCCTCTGCCTCCTTATAGTTTCCCTTGGCGTACTCGAGGGCTCCCATAGTATGCAGGACAGGCATTGCGGAACGTCTCCTGCGGGCGCGGTCAAAAAATCCGGCTGCGCGGTCGTAGATGCCCTGAGCGGCTTCCACATCCCCTATCATTAGATTTGTATAGACATAGACGTTGAAATATTCCTCTTTTGCGGGATCGGAAAGATTGGAGACATCTATCTCGCGGAGGACCTCAAAGCATCTTTCGTAACAGCATCCCTCGCTGAGGAAGGAGGCGAGTATCAGCCTGCCTTCATCCCTGTCCTCGTCGCTGCGGGCCTTATCCACCCGGGAGCGAAGTATATGCAGGACCTCGGGAGTTACTCCCTGAACGCGCATTATCCTTCTGATCTTTCTGTCCAGATGTATCATATATATCTGTCTTGCGAGCCTGATCACCAGAGAACATATTATGAGCACTCCTGCGACCACCGAGCCGAGCTTGACCGACTCTATGGGGATAAAGGGCTTGCTGCTTATGAGCTCCTTCAGGATGACAACAGCAGTCGCTGCCCAGAACGAAAAAATAATGCTTTTGGTAAAGCTGTATGCTCTTCTCACTGCTGTTCACCGCCCTTTCCATAGCACCGCACCTAACTATAATAACACATTTTCCCGGCCTTGTAAAGGGGTAAGGTCAGAATTTCCCCGCAGCTTTCAGATGCACTGACCCTCTGAACGCGAAAAGGTCTTGACAAATCCCTTTTATATGGTATAATTGGTATAATAAGGCCATAATGTGACCATCGGTCAGTTTTATGCGGATAAAGGAAGGAAAAGGGACGGCACATATGAAAAAACTGCTTTTTGTTTACAATCCCCGTGCAGGCAAAGGGCTCATCAGGACACACCTCTGTGATATAATCAACATCTTTACAAAGGGCGGGTACGAGGTCACCGCCCATCCGACTCAGGGAAGGTTCGACGGTATGAACAAGATCGCCAGGGACGGCGGGATGTATGACGTTATCGTAGTGTCCGGCGGCGACGGAACGCTGAGCGAGGCTGTAAAGGGTATGATGAAGCTGGGCTGCAAGATACCGCTGGGCTACATACCCGCAGGCTCCACCAACGATTTCGCTTCGAGTATGGACATACCCAAGAATATGCTGAAGGCGGCCCACGCGATCGTTGACGGCATAACCTTCGACTACGATGTGGGAGAGTTCAACGGGGAGTATTTCGTTTATGTCGCAGCCTTCGGAGTATTCACCGATGTAACGTATGAAACATCACAGAAGTGGAAGAACCGTCTCGGACATATGGCTTATGTGGGAGAAGCGATAAAAAGACTGCCGACCTACACCGGACACAAGGTAAAGGTCGAATACGACAACGGCGTGGTCAAGGGCAGCTATATACTCGCCCTGATAACAAACACCAAATCTGTGGGCGGTATGAGAAGACTCATCGCTGACGGAGTGTGCTTCGACGACGGACTGTTCGAGGTCACCCTCGTCAAGACTCCCTCGGGAGCAATGGACCTGCAAAGACTGCTCAGAGAAGCTGCGCTGAACAAGCTCTCCAGCAAGGATTTCGTAATGCTGCGCAGCTCCAGACTGATACTGACCTTTGAAGAGGATATGGCCTGGACGCTTGACGGCGAGGCCGGCGGCGTACACAGGAAAGTTGTCATCCAGAACCACAAGCAGGCTGTGAGCTTCATTGTAAGACCTGATGACAAGACTGCCGAGCAGCAGCTCATCAACGCCCTCACCGGCGGCACGGACAGCGATCCCGAGGAGGAGACCGATGAAGACTGATCTTAAAAAGTTCTTTCTCTCGCTGCTGATATGGTCGGCTGTCAATGCCGGCATCGTGATATTCTTCGCGTCAGTGATCGGGAACGTGACCGCCGAAGTCGCTGCCTCAGCAGTGACAAGCCTGTCATGGGTGCTGTTCGCAGTGATATGCTGCCGGAAACGTGAGTCTGAGGAAACAGAAGTATGACCGTGAATTACAGATGCCCTGTCTGCGGGGAAAAGCTGAAACTGTCCGAAAATTCGTACAGATGCAGGAATCGCCACTGCTTTGACCTGTCGGCGAAGGGTTATGTGAACCTGCTGCTGACCAGGGGCAGGAACCCTGCCAAAGCAGGGGACGCTCCGAATATGATACGCGCAAGGAGCGATTTTCTCGGAACAGATGCCTACAAACCGCTGGCGGACAGACTGTGCGAAACGGTCAGGGAGCTGACTGCGGGGATAAAGGAGCCGGTGGTCATCGACAGCGGCTGCGGTGAGGGGTATTATACTGTAAAGATAGCCTCGTCGCTGAAGGATGCAGCTGTCTTCGGCATCGACATTTCCAAAAGCGGGATAGCTCACGCGGCGGCGCTGAAAAAGGCTGCGGGCTGCAATAGCTTGCAGCTGGCGGTGGCTTCATCTTTTGAACTGCCCTTCGGGAAAAATACGGCGGATGTGCTGGTGTCGGTCTTTGCTCCGGTCAGCAACGACGAGTACTCCCGGGTGCTCAGGCCCGGCGGAAAGCTGATCGTGGTATCTCCGACGCCTATGCACCTGTTCAGGCTGAAGGCTCTTATCTATGACGAGCCCTATCAGAACAAGCCGAACCGCTACGGACTGAGGAGCTTTGAGCTGACAAACGAGCAGCAGCTGGAATACAGCTTTACTCTTGCCACCGACAAGCAGGCGGCTGACCTCTTTGCGATGACGCCCTATTACTACAAGACCTCGCCGGAAGCGAAGGCACGGCTCATCGGATGTGCTCCCTTCGAGACCGAGGCCGGGTTCCTGATACAGGTATTTACAAAGATCATATGAACAACAGGGGGCTTGCTCCCGCCGCTGACAGTGCGGCAGGAACAAGCCCCTGACCGCAGGCAGCAGCTGCCAGATTATTACAATTTTGACAATAAGGAGAGATGATCATGGACAGGATATTCTGCAAGGGCTACACCTGGGGATTTTTCTCGGGAAGCGGGACATTCCAGACCAAGGAAGCTGAGCAGTCAATGGAAAGGCTGGCATCACTGGGGCTCGACTGGATATGCATACCGGTGAACTGCTTTCAGGAGGCCTTCTACTCGCTGAACGTTTTTTCCCTGTTCGGCAGGACTCAGACCGACGAGGACGTGGCTTTCGCGGTGAACAAGGCCAAAAGCCTCGGACTGAACGTATGCTTGAAGCCAATGGTGGACTGCCTTGACCGCTCCTGGAGGGCGAGGATAGACTTCCCTCACGAGAACCCCGCCTATCTTGACCGGTGGTTCGACAGCTACACACGGTTTATGCTCCACTACGCCCGCCTGGCGGAGAAGCTCGGCTGCAAAATGCTCTGCACCGGCTGTGAGATGGCCGGTATGGACAAGAACGGCAGCCGCTGCGCTGAGATGATCTCGAAAGTGCGGGAGGTTTACAGCGGACTCTTAATGCATAACATCAATCACGGCGATGAGCTCCGCTTCGACTGGCTGGATGCGGTGGACATCATAGGCATCTCTGCCTACTACCCTGTCTCGACAGAGGCCGACAACAGCATTGATATGATGCGCAGCCGGTGGGCGGAGCACATAAAAAAAGCCCTGCAGTGCCACGAGAAATACGGCAGGCCGGTAATGTTTGCAGAGATAGGTGTCCGAAATGAGCACGGCTGCACGCGGTACCCCTGGGATTTCCACAACAGACCGGAGATGCCCTCTGACGAGCAGGAGCAGGCTGATTTTTACGAGTCGGCTATGGAAGCGAGCTGGGACGAGGAATGGTTCAGCGGATATTTCTGGTGGGACTGGAAGGCAAAGCCCCTCTCCGACGAGGAGGCGCACCGCAACCGTGATTTCACGATCTGCGGCAAGAAGGCCGAAGGTGTACTGAAAAAGTGGTACACCGGTAAATAAACGAAAAGAGGGCTGCTGCACGCCGTATGGCCTGCAGCAGCCCTCTTTTTTACAGTTCTTTCAGGCAGGGCTTGCCGTCCTCGAAGATCACATAGCTGTGCGCTGTGCCGTTTTTCGGCAGAGCAGCAGAGCCGCAGTTGACATAAGTGAAACCCTCACATTCGGTGATCTCCGGGATATGGAAGTGTCCGTTCAGCAGATATGAGCCCTCGGCAAGAGGCGGGGGCGTCTGCTTGTTGTAATGATGGCCGTGAGAAGCAAACAGCTCGCAGTCATCGGCATACACCCAGGCATAGTCAGCCAGCACCGGAAAATCCAGCATCATCTGGTCCACCTCGCAGTCACAGTTGCCGCGTACACAGATGATACGGCTTTTGTACCTGTTGAGCATCCCGGCGACGGTCTTTGGATCGTGTCCCTCCGGCAAAGGATTGCGGGGGCCGTGGTAGAGCAGATCTCCCAGCAGGAGCAGCTTGTCCGCCTGCTCCCGTTCAAAGGCGCTGAGCATCCTTTCGCACCAGTATGCCGAGCCGTGGATGTCGGAGGCTATGAAAAGCTTCATATCAGACCTCCTGTGCGGCTTCTTCTTTGAGTTTGGACAGAGCAGAATAATCGGATTTTATAAGATTGTAGATCTCACAGCCGCGGTCCTTCTTGTACTCCTTGACTATGGAGATATACAGCTTCTGCTTGGTGTCGGTCTCCTCAAAGATGCGGTTGACTGCAGCGATCTCCTCCTTGGAGCACTCGCCCTTCAAAAGCTTCTCGATAGCCTTGCCGAGAGGTGTTTTCTTTGAGGCGGTCTGTCTGCGGCGGCCGGCACGCTTGCGTGTCTTCCTGACTTCCGGCTCGGCAGAGGGCTCCTCCTGAGGCTCCGCATCAGTAACAGGCACGGCCTCTTCTTCGGCAGTCTGAGGCTCCGGAACAGGCTCAGCAGTCACAGCAGGCTGTTCCTCCAGCACCTCCTCGGGGACAGTATCGGCACCGTCAGCGATAGCCTCCTTGATACGGAGATACTTCGGTCTCAGCACCTTATACAGATCGGTGGCCTGAGCCTTGAATATCTTGGCAAGAGCATTATGGAGATCCTCCTTGTCCTCGGACTCGGCAGCGCAGGATACTATGGTCTGCGTCTCCTCGTCAGAGAGGTCGAACTTTCCAAGGAGGGCGCTGCGGATCATCTCATAAGCCGACTGGGGACGTCTTCCGCGGCGGCGTGAGGTCTTGGTGATCCTTACCTCCACGGGGACAGGCTCCTCAGCGGGGATCTCTTCGGCGGGAGCAGTCTCCGGTTCCACGGCCGCTTCTTCAAACGCGGGCGTATCGGCCGCTTCAACAGCTTCCTCGCCGGCATCCTCCTTTTCGGAAGGCTCCACGGCGATCACAGGCAGCTTGCCTTTATAAGTATTGGCAAAGCTTACAGCCGATGCGAGGGTGTGCGTCCTGAATACTATCACGGAATTCTTGTCCGCGAAGCTGACGTTCCAGAAATCGTGGAGCTTGTCAAAGCCCTTGTCTCCGCTTATGATGAATATATGTGTATAGAGCTCCTTGGCGAGCAGGTATCCCAGCAGAGTCGAGAGCTGGAAATCCAGGGCGTTCTTGCCGCCGACACGCACTTTAAGGTACTCTATATCCGCTTCTGAGGTCATGACCTTTCGGTGCATCTCGAAGCTGATGGTATCCGAATTCTCGCTGTAGAATATGATGACCTTGTCATCGGGCGAGAGCTGCTCGATACCTGTCAGCCCCTTGGATTTTACGTTCTCGAAGTCTATGAGGTATGCTTTCATTTCAACGTTCCTTTCAGTTCTTTTTTGACCGCTTGATCACCAGCACAGCAGCAGCTCCTGCCGCAAAGGACAGCAGCATACAGATCACGGTGACCATAACCGCAGGCGTTCCCTGCACAGATGTTACCGAACCGTCGTCGGGAACGGCAGCAGGCTCAGGCTCATAAGCCTGACGGAAGCTGTACTTTGCGCTCCTGATAACGCGGTCAAGGGCATCGGCGATGACCTTATGCCCCTCAGCATTCGGGTGGATGTCCATACGGGAGATATTCGTAAGCTCCCCTGCCCTGCCGGCAAATTCCGGCGCCACATCGCAGACGGTATATGAAGCCGAAGCATCCCCGGCATGGAGCTTTATAAGCTGATCGAGCTCAGCTATCTTTTCGGCGGAGAGGCTGCTCACCTTCGGTACTGCGGAATACTCCTGCAGCGGATCGTACAGCGTCTGTATTATCAGTGGAGCATCGGTCTTGCTGCGGATGTATCTGGCTATAGATCTGAGATTGATCTCAAAGAGCTTCAGGTTCTCGTCAAGGCTGTCGCTGAGACTCCCGGCCGCCAGCACGAGCTTGATAATATCCTTCTTGCTGAGATCGTTTATATCGTCTATGCCCTTTTCTTTCAGAAGCCCCCACAGAGCCTCCAGCAGATCGTTCCCGCCTATCGACACAACGATACAGTCGCTTTCTGCTATCGCGCTGTCAAGCTCCCCGGAAACGAGCGCATCGAGCAGCTGCCCGGAAGTGCGTCCGTCCACCGCAAGATTTGTTTCCTCAAAGGGGCAGTCCGGCGGGAGCTCAGCAGAATATCTGTCTCTTAAAATATTGGCATATGACCTGCATTTATCCTTTGAAGAGCTGTACCCTTCCAGCCCGTAGCCCGATGCTATGGAATCCCCGAGGATCAGCAGTCTCGGCGGCACCGGTACGGCCACATCGCGGTATTCGGTCGCTGCAAGAGCAGATATGGATGTTACGGCAGAAAAAACGATCACGGATACGACGGATACTATCGCCGCAAAGAGTTTTGACAAAAGGCATCTCCCCTTTCGGCGGTCCCTGCTGTCACAAAGCCTTACGATAAATTATATCACACAGCCCGCTCATATACAACCACTTTTTGTAAATATTTTTTCCAAGCTGCCGCACCGGCAGCCCTGCGGTCTTCTTTCTGCCCGGGCGGCGAAAAAAAGCAGTAAATTTTTTGTAGAAAATTCTTATATACTCTTGACATTTCGCTACTATTGTGATATTATAGAATGGTAAAATATGAAATCGTTTTCGGAGGGCTTTTCGCAAAGCCCCGATCATAAAATCAAAAAGAGGTGCAGATCTATGACCGATTATTGCTATCCAGTCATTGGTGATGAAGTCAATCTTCCTATGTACCTGCTCGGTGCAGGCGCAAGGGATCAGGAATTTCATTTTATCCGAGAAGACGGCTATCCGAACTATCAGATAATCTACTGTGTGCGCGGCAACGGCGTGCTGCGTCTCAACGGGACAGACACCCCTATCAGGGAGGGCGACGCCTTTTATCTGCCGCCGAACGTGCCCCACGAATATTTCCCCACCGAGGAGATATGGGAGACTCATTGGGTGACCTTTGACGGCAGGGAGTGCGAGGCTGTGCTGTCTCACATCGGCCTCGACCGTGCAAAGGCTTTCAAGATCCACGATATCAACGCGATAGACGCGATCTTCAAAAAGATCATGTATATCCTGAAGACAAATTATTACTACAGCGGCTATCAGTGCTCGGCGCACCTGTATCAGTTCCTCATCGAGCTCAACAGGGTGATGAATATGCAGTCAGGCGCCAAGGACGGTGCAAAGCTCAACCAGCTCACTCCCGTCATCGAGTATATCGATCAGAACTACAACCGCGATCTTACGCTTTCCGAGCTGGCCGAGCTCATTGACCTCTCTCCGCAGTACCTTTGCAGGCTTTTCAAGGAATGTCTCAATCTCAGACCCTTTGAGTACCTCGCCAGGAAGAGAGTCTCTCAGGCCAAGCTGCTGCTGCTCGAGAACAAGATGAACGTCAATCAGATCGCCGCAAGCGTAGGATATAACGACTGCAGCTATTTCTGCGCTGTGTTCAAGAAACACGAGATGCTCTCTCCTGCCGAGTTCCGTTCGCTGCATAAAAATGCCAACGGATAGTCCCGGGAACAAAAAGCAAAAAATCTGCTTTTGGCCGAAAAAAATTGTTAAAACATATTGCATTTTTGAATAATGTATGTTATAATATAGGATAGATTATTATTTCCCGATCGGAGTTGAGAAAATGAAAGCTGCAAAAGAGGCACCTATTATTGTCAAGAATGATACGGATGCCGCTAATCAGATCAAAAGATTACAGGAGTATATGAAGAGCGTCAGCGGTGAGGTCACCAAGCAGATGATCACCGAGGATATCGCAAAGCTCGAACACGGCCTCGACGGCGAGGACGGCGCCATCGCTGTACTGAGCGAGTACAAATTCCCTGCACAGACATATCTCTTCAGCGATATTTACTGTGTTTACCGCGATAACGCCAGCCGCACAGAAGAAACAACTCAGATTGACCTTCTTCTCGTTTCGGCAACGTGGATATTCATCATCGAAGTAAAGAACTACGGTGAAGGAAAGATCTGCGTCAACAGGAAAAGGCGCTTCACCAAGGAGACCGGCAAGGGTGCCGAGCCTGAAAAGCTGGAAAGCCCGTATATCGCTAACCAGAGCCATATCAACGTGCTCAACCAGATAATGACTAAATATACCAACTTCTTCGGATCGCCCAAGATCAAGGACTTTGAGAAAAGATGCATCAATATCGTAGCTATCTACGGCAATACCGAACTGGAAATGGAGCACGGCGTAAAGGATTTTGAGGATCACGTCGTAAAACTCAAGGATCTGGGAGACTGCATACAGTCCTTCCTGGAAAAGGACCTCCCCGGCGATGCGAAGCCCCTCAAGCCGGCCGAACTCGATGACCTTATCAAGTACCTCAAGGGTATAAACATACCCACGAGCAGACTTTATACCAACAAGTACAGGGCTGCTGAAAAGAACGCCTCCAATAACGCCAAGGCCGCCCTTGCCAGCAAGAACGCCGGCGCTCAGCCCAGGAAGACTGAGCCAGAGGAAGCACCGGCTGCGGAAGAAAAGCCAGTATCTGTCAAGGAGGATACGGCGGAAACTGCCACTCCCGAGCAGGACGTATCCTTCAGGGAGGAAGAGACCGCAGAGGCAAACACCGTACCCGAGCCCGAAGCTGATGTGAACGAGGACGAGGAGATCATGGCAAGCCTTATGGCCGGTCTGAAAGCCGGTCTGCCGGAAACGCCCGGTGAATATGAGACCGAACCGGAGCCTGAACCCGAACCCGAGCCGGAGCCGGAGCCTGTAAGAGCAAAGCCCGCAAGCGACGGTCCTATGGTATGCCCGAACTGCGGCTGCCCCGTACAGGATACAGGACGCGCCATCGTGTGCGAGAGCGGATTTGACGACCTCTCCAAGAGATGCGGTATGATGATGCAGTTCGCTCAGAATTCCATTGAGCTCAATATCGAGCAGATACGAGAGCTGCTGAGGGGCAATCCCGTTGAGACCGAGAACAAGTTCGGAAAGGCCTACACGGTCCTGCCCGAGGTAAAACAGCTGGGCGCATCCACATTTGTCTGGAAGGCAGAATAAAAAATCAAGACGGAGTTCATCAGTGAGCTCCGTCTTTTTTATGTGTATCAACAGTTCATATGCCGGTCACGAAGATCTCTATACCGATGCCGATAAGGATAAGACCGCCTAAGATACTGGCCTTGCCGGCAAGCTTTGTCCCGAACCTTCGCCCCAGCTTCAAGCCGGCAAGACAGATCACAAAAGTCACAGCGCCTATTATCAGCGCAGCAGTCACCGCACGGACAGGCCCGTAATTCGCTATCGTGAAGCCCACCGAAAGGGCGTCTATGGAGGTCGCTACCCCCTGGATCAGAAGCGCCGCGGGAGTCAGCCTTACAGCCTCGGCATCCCCGCCGCCGCGGATACCGCTATATACCAGCTTTCCTCCTATAAACAGCAGGAGCACCAGAGCTATCCAGGGGATGTATTTCTGAAAGCTCTCAAACTTCTCGCTCATGGTATGTACGCACACCCAGCCTATCAGCGGCATAGCCGCCTGGAACACGGCAAATGTCCCGGCTATAAGAAGAGTCTTTTTAAGACGCATTTTCGTTTCGTTCAGGCCGTTGGCAAGAGATACGGAAAAAGCATCCATAGCCAGTCCCGCTCCGAGAAGTATGCTGTTGAATATGAAAACAAGGATCTCCAAGTAAAGCCCTCCCGTGATGCAGTTCGTTATCATCTAACCTTTTGATTATATCACAGCCGCAGTATGTTAGTCAAGAACAACCTTCTCTCCGGGAAATTTTAGATATAACAATTAACTTATCGTGAATATGCTAATTTTCAGATATGGAATTTTATCAATAATGTATATGGAAAAAAAGCCTGAAATATGTTATAATAGTAGTATAACTAACAGCACTAAATACTACCCACAGACGGAGGAATATTATGAATAAAAAACTTATGAAAACGCTGGCGGCTTTTACTGTCGCTGTATATGCCTGCACATCTGTGCCGTCGTTCCCTGCCTTTGCCGGGGACAGCGATCCGGACTCAGGCGGGACCCCCATAGTTTCGGCTCCCGAGACAACGGATATCAGCGAGGCAGAGTTCTCGCTGCCGGATGAGACCTACACATACAGCGGAAGCGAGATAACTCCCGAGCCCTGGATAACCATCGGAGATACCATACTCGTTAAGGATCAGGACTATACGCTCAGCTACGATAACAACGTAAATGCAGGGAGCGATACGGCTGTGATCCAGGCCGAGGGCATCGGTGCTTACTCCGGCAAGGCTTCGTGTACGTTTACAATCGAGCCCCTTGAGGTCACCCCCGGGGAGCAGCAGGGAGGCAGCCTCGACTGCACCTATACCGGGCAGGCGCTTGAGCCTAAGCCTGTACTGACCGGGTTTACCGAGGGGACTGACTATGACCTCTCGTATGAAAACAATGTCGAGATCGGAACGAACACAGCCTCGGTCACTGTAACTTTCAAAGGGAACTACACCGGCTCCTGCACGTGGGATTTCAGCATCCTGCCCATCGATGCCGAGGGCTTTACCGTTACCCTTGCGGAGAGCTCCTTCGAGTACACCGGCGAGGAGATAAAGCCTGCCCCGGAGGTTTACCTCGGAGAAACCAGACTGACCAAAGACATCGACTACACCCTCTCCTACTCCGGCAATATCAGCGCCGGCACAGATACAGCCGTTGTCACCGTCACAGGTACGGGCATATACAGCGGGAGCAAGAGCTGTACCTTCAGCATCCTGCCTATGGATATTTCCGGGCTCACCGTTTCCATACCCTATGCATCCTATGAATACACCGGCTCGGCTGTCGAGCCTGCCGTGACCGTTAAGAAGGACGGATATACCCTCATCGCCGGCACCGACTATACCGTCGCTTATGCCGACAATATCGCAGCAGGCACAGCAAAAATAACCGTTACCGGCAAGGGCAGCTGCACAGGCAGCTGTTCGGCGGAGTTCAC
>JAFXRI010000033.1 GCA_017526445.1 Ruminococcus sp.
CGCCGTCCAGGTTTTCGTCAGATTGCCTAAATTCGACGCTGGCTTGCTGACGCAAGTCAAGGAGAATTTGGGTAATATGACGGAAAGCTGGCAAGCAGATGACGTGCAGAGGCGTTAGCCGTGGGTTGTGCGGTGTTGCCTCAATTAAAAACGGTACCTTTCCCGCGTGGGAAGGTACCGTTTTGCACAGCTGCGCATTTATCATCTTATTGCCTGACAAGGCTTATTCTGCCTTGCTCTCGCTCTCACTTTCGGTAGTCTTGAACTTGACCGAACCGGTCTTGAGTGGGATGTTGAAGCCGTTCTGCTTCTGCTCGCCATAGGTGGAAAGGAATACCTTTGTGAACTTGATCTCATGCTCTGGCTGAAGGTTCTTGTCCTCCTTGTCGTCAGGAGCATCCTCATCCACGATCTTTGTGTTGAATATCTTATCAAGGGTATCCCAGCCGTCATATACCTGGCCGAAGATAGTGTACATCTGCAGATAGTTCGGCACACCGCCGTACTTCTCAAAAATATCGCACACCTTCATGAATCCGTTGATATCACCGTCAGCAGAGCTCCTGAGAGCATCTATATCCACCACATCACTGAGGACCGTGAAAACACTTCCCGCCTTGGCGCTGGAGAAACGCCCTCCCTCACGGACAAGGGATCCGAGAGCGCCCTTAGTAGGCAGCATATTCGGCGAGACCTCAATGTCGATCATATCTCTGTTGGTATCGTCGGCAGCCAGGCCGTCAGTGGTCTTGCTTCCGGCAATAAATCCGCCCGTAACTCCTCCGGTGCGAAGCATCGTGCAGGCATAGGTGTCATTGAAGTATCCGTCCTCCACAAGCCCTTTGAAGAACTTGACGTACTCGGGAGCCTCCTCCTCATAAAGCACCGCCTTGAATGTTCCCTCGGTCGTCTCAAACACGACTACCGGGGCACTGTCGGCAGGTGTATCGTATTGGACGAATTTGGACTGTGTATAGTCGATAGTCTTGTTCTTGCCGCCCATAAGCAGTGCGGCGACTGCCACAACGACCACGCAGACAACGCCTATCATCGAGAAGCGGAAATATACCCGCATCTTTTTAGCTCTGTATGGATCGCTCATCCTCATATTATTAGCCATTTTACTCTC
The DNA here is from genome assembly GCA_017526445.1 of Ruminococcus sp. Taxonomy (GTDB): domain Bacteria; phylum Bacillota; class Clostridia; order Oscillospirales; family Ruminococcaceae; genus FB2012. The sequence continues at coordinate 1,130 of JAFXRI010000033.1, forward strand.
CGTTCTCTCCTTAAATGCGCGTTCCTCTCCCGGCGGGAGAGGAATGGCTTTTTATGAGTTTTATTACTTTCTGCTGATCTCAGTTCCCTGTCTTGTTTCGCGGATGACATATCCCAGCTCCGAGATCCTGTCTCTGAGCTCATCAGCGAGGGCGAAATTCTTGTCTTTACGGGCAGCCTTGCGCTGCTCAACCAATTCCAGCACCTCTTCGGGAATATCCGACTGTGCATCCTCCTGAGATCTGATATATGCCTCAGCCTTCTCAGTGATCCCCAGCGAGAGGACCTTATCGTAATCATCTATAAGCGCCAGCTTGGTAGCGGCATTGGTATCGGCCTTGAACACATCGTACAGCGCCGTCACGGCGTTGGAGGTATTGATGTCGTCATCCATAGCAGCGGTGAAGCCTGTCTTTATGCGGTCAAAGGCCTCCTTGTCCACTCCTGCCGCGTCCTTCTCGGCAATGAGAGCGGCTGTCCTTGTGACCAGCTTATCGAAGGCCTGTTTTGCGTTGTCGAGATTCTCCCAGTCAAACACCAGCGACTTGCGGTAATGTGACTGTAAGCAGAAAAACCTGTAAACTATGGGATCATATCCCTTTTCCTCCAGCAGCGATACCGTCAGGAACTCGCCCTTTGATTTGGACATCTTGCCGCCGGTAGTATTAAGATGATGCACATGGAACCAGTAGTTGCACCACTTGTGTCCGAGGAAAGCCTCGGACTGGGCGATCTCGTTGGTATGGTGCGGGAACTGATTGTCGATGCCGCCGCAGTGTATATCCAGGTGCTCACCCAGATGCTTCATGGATATGCAGGAGCACTCGATATGCCAGCCGGGGTATCCCAGCCCCCAGGGGGACTCCCACTTCAGCTCCTGGTCATCGAACTTGGACTTGGTGAACCAAAGCACAAAGTCCGCCTTATTACGCTTGTTGCCGTCTTCCTCGACGCCATCGCGCACGCCGACCTCCAGGTCGTCCTCATTGAAATCGCCGAAGACATAATACTTATCCAGCCTGGATGTATCAAAATAGATGTTCCCGCCCGCCTCGTAGGCATAGCCCTTCTCTATGAGGGAGCTTATGACTCTGATAAACTCGTCTATGCAGTGTGTAGCCGGCTCGACAGCGTCGGGAGTTTTGATATTGAGCTTTGCACAGTCGTCGAAGAATGCCTTTGTATAGAACTCAGCGATCTCCATAACGGTCTTATGCTCACGCTTTGCACCTTTGAGCATCTTATCGTCGCCGGTATCGCCGTCAGATGTAAGGTGTCCGACGTCGGTGATATTCATAACTCTCTTGACGTCATATCCGACAAATCTCAGATACTTCTCCAGCACATCTTCCATTATATAGCTTCGCAGATTGCCGATATGCGCAAAATGATAGACGGTAGGCCCGCAGGTGTACATTGCGACCTTTCCCGCCTCATTCGGCACAAATTCCTCGACCTTATGCGAAAGGGAATTATAAAGCTTCATGGTCATCTTCCTCTCTATATGTTCAGAAGCAGACGCATATAGGCGTCAGGGCAGACTTTTGCCTCCTGCTCCCTGGTGGCGACGGGTATCCTGTCGCCCTTATAATATACTGTCTTTTTGTCCGACTCAAGCACGGCCTGTATAAGCGGCGTCTCGGTGAGCGGCAGCTTGGTGTCGAGCCCGGAATTCCTCTGCAGCAGCTCGAACAGCTCCTTTAGCTTGACATACTTTCTGGCATCACAGTAAACTGCCAGTGTGACAGCATCCGTCTCTTCCAGCCTGTCCCTGTGAAGATCAAGCGCCAGAAAATACTGTGTGTCCTTATACGGGAACACAAAGATACACCCGTCGCCCATCTCTGCGGAATAATAGAAATCCCTGAGTGCAGCGTGGTCAAAGCGCACTCCCATAAGCTCGGTGATCTTCCTGAAAAGCGGATTTTCTATCACCGGCACGACATCGGTAACGGGCCGCGGCTTCTCGAACCTGCGGATTATCAGCATCTCCGTATCCTCACAGTCGTACTTTTCGGAAAACAGGAGTTCCTCCAGGTTTTCCCTCAACTGTAAACTCATACCCATACAGCTTCCCCCTTCTATATGCGGTACAGATCATATATTCCCTGCCGTTGCTCCTGACGGAGCCGGCAGGGACAAAACTTGCTTATTTGCTTGAATCGATATATCTCCAGTATGCCTTGAGATATATCGCGCCTGAGATGAGAGTCAGTATGACTGCCACCCAGATGATCGCCTCGTTGGCTAAGAACACCGGCGATTTCCAGTTCAGGTCAGGGCTTCCCTTTGCATCGGGAAATACTATCTGGAGCACCATTATGGCTATCTGCGCCAGCATGGTATAGAAAGTCTTCAGCTTGCCCCATATGCCTGCGGCTACCACGACGCCTTCCTCGGCGACCACGAGCCTCAGTCCTGTTACCATAAACTCTCTTGACAGTATCACGACTACGGCGATAGGATCGATCCATCTTTCAAAGGTAAAGGTTATAAGCGCTGTCATTACCAGCAGCTTATCCGCCAGCGGATCGAGGAACTTTCCGAAAGTGGTGACCTGGTTGTTTTTCCTGGCGAGCCTGCCGTCAAGAAAATCGGTGACCGATGCGGTGACATACACTATCAGAGCCCAGACCATATGGTTTGGGATCTCAAACAGCAGCACAAAGGTCAGGAAGAACGGTATGAGCAATACTCTGAGTACCGTCAGCTTGTTTGGAAGATTCATAGTATCTTTTGTCCTTTCACAAAAAGGTCAATATTTATGCGAGTCCGCGTTCTTCCGCGCGGAGCCGCTTTATATCATATTCTCGTTCCGAGCAGGTCGTAGTCCATAACATCGTCTATCTGGACGCGGACATACTCTCCCTCCCGGAGCTTTCTGTCGCTGGTGAAGAACACCTTGCCGTCGATCTCGGGTGCATCCATAGCACTCCGGCCGTACCAGCACTCGGCATATCTGTCGAAGCCTTCTGTGACCACCTCAAGTGTTTTGCCGAGCTGCGTCTCATTGAAGCGGTCGGAAATGAACATCTGCTCCTCCATAATGATCTCGCTGCGCTTCTCCTTGACCTTGATAGGCACCTGGTCCTCGAAGCCCGCTGCGGGAGTCCCCTCCTCTGCCGAATAAGCAAAGCAGCCGAGGCGTTCAAACTTCATTTCCTTGACGAAGCTGCAAAGCTCCTCAAACTGCTCCTCGGTCTCGCCGGGGAAGCCGGTCAGCATCGTGGTGCGAAGCACGATCCCGGGTATCCTTGCACGGATCTTTTCTATAAGAGCTTTAAGCTCCTCCCTGCTGCCGCCGCGGTTCATCCGGCGCAGTATCTCCGCATTGCAGTGCTGCAGCGGTATATCGAGATACTTTACCAGCTTATCTTCTTCAGCTATGGTATCCAGCAGCTCGTCAGTTATCCTTTCGGGGTAGGCATACAGCGTTCTTATCCACCTGATGCCCTCTACTTTGCAAAGCTCCCTGAGCAGCTCCGGCAGTCTGGGCTCGCCGTACAGGTCCTCCCCGTACCGGGTGGTATCCTGGGCGATAACGACCAGCTCGGTCACGCCCCTGGCAGCAAGTTCCTTTGCTTCCTCCGTTATGCTCTCGACAGAGCGGCTGCGGAAGCGGCCTCTTATTGAGGGTATTGCGCAGAAGGTGCAGTAATTGTCACACCCCTCGGCGACCTTGAGATAGGCATAGAAGGGCTGGGTGGAGATTATCCTCTTCCCCTCGATCTCGAGGTTCTCCTTCTCGCCGAACAGATTTATATCCTTATCTCCGGCATATATATTCCTGATGACCTGTACGATATCACCATTGCAGCCGATGCCTACAACGGCATCCAGCTCAGGGATCTCCTTGAGGACTTCCTCCCGGTATCTTTCGGCGAGGCATCCGGTACAGACAACAGCCTTGATCCTCCCCTCCTGCTTCAGCGTGCAGAACTCGAGGATAGTATCTATAGCTTCCTGCTTGGCAGATTCGATGAATCCGCAGGTATTTACGATGACCACATCGGCAAGTGCCGCATCGGCCACGAGCTCGAAGCCTGCCTCTTTGAGCAGATACAGCATTCTTTCCGCATCGACCTGGTTTTTAGCGCACCCGAGGGAGACCATCCCAACTCTTGTACTCATCAAAGCACCTCCGCATCATGCGCTTGCTTACGCACACATACTTTAACTTATTATCTCACTTTTCGCCCGAAATGTCAAGTACTTTTTTTGACGATGCGCGGTAATTTGCGGTACGGGAAAAACAAAAAGCGGGCAGTGCCCGCCGCTGCGAGGCCGCTGCCCGGATAAGCCGGTGATATATCTTCCCGTTACCAGCCCAGGTCAAGGAGCCAGTTGTTCAGGTCTCTTTCTCTGTCACGGAGAGATGAGGGGTTTGTGAACTTTCCGAGGACGTGCTCGTCCCTGATATTGCCGTCCATGATATAGAGGACTCTGTCGCACTTGGCGGCAACGTGGGAGTCGTGAGTGACAAGGAGTACTGTGGTGCCTTCGGAGTTAAGGCGCACCAGCTCGTCGGTGACTTCCTCGGAGGCTGTACGGTTGAGCGCACCGGTAGGCTCGTCAGCGAAGATCATCGAGGGGGAGTTCACCATACTTCTTGCGATGCAGGCCCGCTGGAGCTGACCGCCGGAGACCTCGTTGATGTCATTGTCGGCGATCTCGCCGATGCCGAGGAGCTTCATAAGCTCAATACCGCGCTGCTGCTTCTCCTTGCGGGAGGCGCTGTTCTTCTTTGAGCGCACTGCCGGAAGGATGATATTATCCAGCAGGCTCAGGTTTTTGAGCATATACATCTGCTGGAATATAAATCCCATCTCATCAAGACGGAGGTCCGCCAGCTTATCCTTGTTCAGCGCGGAGAGATCGTTCCCGCGGAATCTGACCTGACCGGATGTCATATTATCCATACCCGAGACGGTGTAAAGCAGAGTAGATTTGCCCGAGCCCGAGGGGCCCATTACAGCGACGAGCTCGCCCTCGGCCACATTGAAGCTCACGTTTTTCAGCACGTTGTTCTGGTGCTTGTTCACAATATATGTCTTGCAGAGATCCTTAACTTCAAGAATGTTGTTCATAGCAGTATCCTCCATATAATTCTTTTGTTTCCAGCGTGTTATTCGATATTGGCTGTGTCGGAAGCCTTGACTGTTTTGGTGTAGAGCGCTGTGATGAATGCCGAAACTGCGATCACGGCGATTATCAGGACCGGATAGAAGCCGAAGACCTCGCCGGCTCTTATCTCGTATTCGATCCCCTCGCTGGCTCCCATCATGCCGAAAATCGGATCGATGACCAGCTTGGTGAGCGGGCGGCACAGCGCAAAGGAAAGGATCCCGGCAGCGGCGCCCACTATAATAAAGCGTACTGTGTGGTGAAGCATTATGCTCCTGTCCTTGAAGCCCAGAGCCTTCATAAGCGCTATCTCAGCCTTCTCGCGGGTGATGAAGGAGCGTTCCATAAGCACTGATACCATTGCTATGATCATCAGCGTAAGGATGAGCAGAAGATTTTTTATCGTTGCGATTGCCGAAGCGGAATTGGTGCAGTCGTCAACGAATTCAGCTGCGTTGAAGACCTTGTCAACGTTCAGAAGCTCCTTGACCGTTTCCTTCCTGTCCTCGATGGTCTTTGCGTCGGGATGGTCATCAAAATCTATCTGAAATCCAAAAGCGTTGGAACTCTCACCGTAGTTCATCGGAGCATCCTGATGCAGACGGCCTATCCTGCCCAACTGGTTCAGGCTCTGAAAGACTGCAGTGAGCAGATATTCCTCTGTCTTGCCGTTTACCGTCAGCCTTACCTTGTCGCCTATATCAAAGCCGAACTCCTCGCAGATCATCGGAGTCGTCGCAAACTCGTGTGCGTTCTGCGGAGCCGTACCGCGCTCGTAAACATAATCCGAAGCATCCGTATCCTCGCACCACATCATAGTGATGTTCTGCTTTACATCTCCGAACTCAGCAGGCACCTTGAAGTTGAACTCGGTCTTCATCTTTCCGGGGATGCCCGCATCAGCGAGCTTCTTTTCACATTCGTTTACATATTCCCTGTAATCCTTGCCGCCCATTATGTTCATACTCTCTTCGACTTTATGGTAATAGAGGTCGCTCCTGGTGCAGCCGAGAGTAAACAGCAGCTTGTCGCTGGCGAGAGTGTTGGCTGTATTGGCGAGGATCATTACCAGCAGCAGGAACAGAGTGAATATGGCAGTCAGTATCCCGTACTGCCTCGGCTGCGAGACCACGTCGTTCATCGGGAGAAAGCTGCCTGTACCGAGCCTGCTCCTGCTGAGGGACATCAGGCTGTGCTTGCGGAAGCGTTCTCCTGTCTGACCGTTCCTTACTGCATCTATCGGCGAGAGCTTCTTGATCTTTCTTGTACAGCTGTAGCAGAAAAGAAGTATGATAATGACCACCGCTTTCGCTGCTATGGCGCCTATGAGCACCTGACTGTTGTTCCCGAGCACCATAGACTGCTCTGCCGAGCCCAGCATCAGCCTTCCGAAGGGTATGCCTGCCATGTATCCGATCCCTGCCCCGATCTCAGCCATGCCGAGATACTTTACAAGATAGAGAGATCTGATATAGCGGTTCTTCAGGCCTATGGCTTTCATAACGCCTATCTCGCGGAACTCCTCTGCGATAGTGAAGCCAATGGTAAAGCGAAGCACCACAAAGGCTATAAGTATCAGCACCACCGAAACGATCAGCAGCATCGCCGCAACGAGTATCTCCATAATGTATGTCGTGCGCACCACGCTGTCATCGCCGTCGAAGATTATAGATGTGTCTGACGAGCTCGCCTCGGAGACCGCCTTCTTATCGTCGGACTTGACATAGAGCACTCCACCCATGCGCTTTGCAGCCTCTTCATCCGACTTGAACTCCTCAAACACCTTGTCGCTGACCAGCAGTCTCGGATTGTCCATAAAGTTCGATCCGAGCATCGCATCCTTGGCACGGCCGAGGAATTCCAGCTCTGCCGTTTTGCCGCCGATCTTCACGGACAGCTTGTCGCCCTTCCTGAGTCCTGCCCTCTCGGGATTGGAGCTGGAGATATAAACTCCGCCTTCAGGAACACTTGTTATCTCATTGTTGTCGGGATCAAAATACTTTACATCAGTTTCACCGACGCGCTGCAGCACGGAAGCCCTGGTAAAATCCATAGCCTTTTCCCCGTCGATCGTAATTCCAGAAGCGTGGATGTAAAACACGTTCTCCCTCATTATATCTGTTACCGACGGCTCGGCTCTGAGCTTTTCTGTCAGCGTATCGCCGCCGCCCTTCTCGGAAGTGAGAAAGAAGTACGCCACGTCGCTTATACCTGCTTTCTCAAAATAGTTGTCGATGCCGCCCATGACAGTGACGATGTTATTGACGCTGGAAGAAGCAAACATTGCCGAGAGTATCACGAACAGCAGTACTATGATATTCATTGTCTTCTTTCGTCTGAGGTCTTTTTTCAGTATGTGCAGAAACATTTTCCCTTCCCCCTGTGAACATATTGTTTTTATTACCGTGCCTAAATTGTAGCACAGCAATTATTAAATAATCATTAAATGCCGTAAGCAGCGTATCTGCGCGGTTTTGCGAGACGCCTTATTGACATTTCCGGCGCGGGATGATATAATTATTAAGGCAATACCGCAGGGCTCCTGAGAGCGGGACCTGCTGATGACGCGCCGGGGCGTCATCCCCTGGCCAAGCGGTGCTGCCTTAGTATTTCCGGATAAGGAGGCGTTCCTGTGAGACTGAAAGATAAGGCCCTGATCGTTTGCGAAAGGCTGGAGGAAAGATACCCCGATGCGCTATGCTCGCTGAACTATTCCAAGCCCCACGAGCTGATGATCGCAGGCCGGCTCTCGGCTCAGTGTACTGACGAGCGGGTGAACATCGTTACAAAGGAGTTGTTCGCAAAATACAGATCGATCAGCGATTTCGCAGCGGCTGATGTTTCCGACATCGAGGAGATCGTCCGTCCCTGCGGACTCTACAAGACCAAGGCCCGCTCTATCGTGGAGATGTGCCGGGCAATAATAGAACGCTTCGGAGGAGAGATACCCGACAGCATTGAGCAGCTGACTACCCTCCCCGGCATAGGACGAAAAACAGCCAACCTTATTATGGGAGACGTTTTCCGCCGGCCGGCGATCGTGACGGACACCCACTGCATCCGCATCACCGGACGGCTCGGGCTGACCTCAAATACCGATCCCGCCAGGGTGGAACAGGATCTCTGGAAGATCATCCCCCCCGAAAGATCCAGCGATCTCTGCCACAGGCTGGTCCTGTTCGGACGGGATATATGCAAAGCCCGTGGCGAAAAATGCCCGGAATGTCCCCTGAACGATATCTGCCCTGCCTTTGCGAAAAAGCAGGGATAAAGCCCTCTGCCGCCGGGTATGTGTAAACTGCACAATCGCAGCAAAGCATTTATACAGGCGGATGAACAAAACGGAAAACTTTCTGTTTTCTGTTGCAAAAAATAATTATATATGATAACATAAATATACATAAGTTACAGTCGTATGACTGAGACGATCTTAGGAGGAGAATAATATGAAAAGAATTGCAGCACTTATCCTTGCAGCAGTTGTGGCTTGTCTTTGCCTCGTAAGCTGCGGCGGCACCGATGTGGTCGGCAAATGGGAGCTTGAGGAAATGACCTCCGGCGGTATGACTCTCAAGGACAATTTAATGGGCGTTCCCGTTGCTATCATGTTCCAGTTTGAATTCAAGGACGACGGCACCTGCTATATGATGCAGAACAACGGCAGCAGCAGTGACACCCAGAAGAAGGACCTCAAGTGGGAGAAGGACGGCGACAAAGTAAAGGTGACTGCTTCTGATGAGAGCGGCGAGATGGTATTTGAGCCCGACGGCGATCTGCTTGTATGCACTATGAAGGAAGGCGGCAAGGACGCTACCATCAAGATCAAGAAGGTAAGCAGTTTCACCGAGTTCGATATGTCCGATATCGTAGGTAACTGATGATCCGGTAAATAAGCTTATGCAGGCTCCCGTCGCGATGCGCGGGAGCCTTTTTTTGTCAGAATTGCCGCCCGTGCTTGACAAAAGCGCGGGAAGTGTTATATAATTGTTGTAAGGATCCGGCCCGGATACCGGGAGGACGTATAAAAGGAGGACAAGTCAATGGGATTGTTTTCAAAGCTTTTCGGCAAAGAGATCTCAGATGCCGCAAAGGATATGTTCGGTGAGGAGAAGCATTACTTCGACAACCTCTCTCAGCACGACGCACCTCAGCCTGTTCCCACAGCAGCGCAGGAAAGAGCACAGCGCAAGCTGGGGCCCTCCGGCAATTCGTGGGGAGCAGTTATGCCTGAGGAAGAGAACCAATTCTCCTTCGGCGGGAATTATGTGCAGTATTTCCAGAAAGTGTTTGCTGAGGAATTCCCTGCCTATCAGGTAGTTACCGAGCCTGTTCCCAACAGGTCTGCCACAACATTCACATTCACCAGCGGCGGCAGGGACCTTCTTGTCGTAGAGGTCATGTCTGATACCAGCGTCGCTGTAACTATCAGGAACCGCTGTCTCAGCGAGGGCGTGCCGTATCTTAGGTTCTACCACAACCATAACGGCTGGTGGAACACCCGCTCCTATGTTGCGGGACGTGTAAGGAGCGCGCTGGGTGTATAAGCCGGAAAACTTCGGAGAACGCTTTTGCGCCTGCGGCGGACCAGGCACGGAGCCGGAGAGATGCTTCGCAGGCAGCTGCTCCGTGTACGGCCTTGTAAATCCAATAATTAATTGGATTTAATTATTTCTCCGAAGCTTTTTATCCGGGCAGTACCGGGCGTTGCGCCGCGGTGCTGCCCGTAATTTTATGTAAGGAGGTGTGCGCTGATGCCGCTGCTGGACAGGCTCTCGGACAGGGACTGCTGGGAGAGTTTTTACGAATACAAGGATTCGCTGTGCTGCCCGAAGCAGTTTTGCAAAGAGCTGCGCGAGTTCATCGACAGCGAAGGCTGGCTCGAAGTCTGCCGCAGGATAAAAAGCGGCGAGGAATTTGCTCTGCCGAAGCGTTCGGTGATAAGCAAGCAGGACAGCCGCAAAAAGCGCGTCATCTACACCTACCCTAAGCCTGAGAATACAGTGCTGAAGCTGCTGACCTTCCTGCTGCTGAGACGTTACGACGGGATATTCCCGGAAGGGCTCTACTCCTTCCGCCCGGGTAGGACTGCACAGCAGGGCTTTCTGGGACTTGCACGGACCCCCGGCATAGGAAATATGTGGTCATATAAGGCCGACATCAGCAATTACTTCAACTCAGTAGATATATCTCTGCTGCTGCCGGTCCTCAAAGACGTCACCGGGGACGATCCGGAGCTTTACGGCTTTCTGAGCTCGCTGCTGCTGGAAAAACGGGTGACCGACAAGGGACAGATCATAACCGACGATAAGGGCATAATGGCAGGAACTCCCACAGCAGCCTTCTATGCGAACCTGTTCCTCTGCGGGCTGGACGAATACTTTGCCGGGCTGGGGATACCCTACGCCCGCTATTCGGACGACATCATACTTTTCACAGATACCCGGGCCGAGGCCGAGGAGCACGCCGGATTCATACACCGCTTTCTCTCGGAAAAAGGCCTCGTTATCAACCCGGACAAAGAGAGCATAACACCTCCCGGCGGAAACTGGACGTTCCTGGGGCTGAGCTTCTGCGGCGGAAAGACAGACATAGCCCCCGCATCAGTCAGCAAGCTGAAAGCGAAGATGCGCCGCAAGACAAGAGCTCTTATGCGCTGGCAGCAGCGTAACGGCCTGGCTCCGGAAAGCGCGGCGAAGGCCTTTATCAGGATATTTGAACGAAAGCTGTTCGAGACACGGGCAGACAATGAGCTGACCTGGGCCTACTGGTACTTCCCTGTCATCACCACGGACGCGAGCCTGAAAGTACTTGACAGTTACGCCCAGGACTGTCTTCGGGTGATACTCAGCGGGAAACATACCAAGTCCCGCTACAACATAAGATACAGCCGTCTGAAAGAACTCGGCTACCGCAGTCTGGTGAATGAATACTACCGGAGCAAACGGCCTCAGACGGCAGAATAAAACACGGTGCAGGACCTGTCCGGGCCCGGCACCGTGTTATTTATGCTCTTCCAGCGTGCTGTAATATTCTTCCAGCTTCGGCCTTGCCTTGACGTAGTATTTCTCAAGGCTCTTGTCAAAATGCTTGCCGAAGCTTTCCATAATGATCTTGTCGGCATCCTCGAAGGACATCTTCTCCTTGTACACACGCTTGCTGACAAGGGCGTCATAAACGTCGGCGATCGCCATGATACGGGCCTCCAGGGGGATCTGCCCGCCTTTGAGCCCCTCGGGATAGCCGGAGCCGTCCCAGCGCTCGTGGTGATAGTGCGCGACATTCTCGGCGATAAGGTGGAATTTCAGGTCGTCAGTGCCTTTAAGTATCTCGTGTACTATCCTTGCACCCTCGGCCGAGTGGACCTTCATCTGCTCAAACTCCTCGGGAGTGAAGCGCCCAGGCTTGCGGAGTATCCTGTCATCTACCGCGATCTTTCCGAGATCGTGCATAGGCGCCGCCTTGATGATGTCATGGCAGAACTCCTCCGACAGATCGTTCCCGGGATCCTTCTTCATCTCTTCGATGAGCAGTCTGACGCCCACACTGGTACGCTTGATATGACCGCCTGTGGAATTGTCCCGGCTCTCGACCATGGTCGCCATGCTCAGGACAAGGTTGTCGTGCATCTCCTCGATATGTCTGGTCTTCTCGGCGACCTCGCTCTTCAGCTCGCTGTTGAACGAGTTGAGCAGCTTGATATACTGCTGATTCTGGGTATCGTCGGTTATGAACAGCTGATAGCCTCTCTTGCGGCGCCCGTCAAAAAGATATGTTATGGTCACAAGATAGGTCTTGTCATCTCTTACGAAATAGGCTCTGTCCTTTGTCTGATCCTCACAGAAGCCGGTCAGCCATTTCAGAGCAGTCTGCTTCATAAAGTCACTGTTCTCTATCGGCTTGTCCACGGTCAGCTCATTCAGCTCGGGGAAAATGTTCTTTGCGGTCTCGTTGCTGCTGAGGTAATTATACTTGAAGTCAAAGGAGATAAATCCCGTAGCGCCCTCCTGGACCATTGAATCTATGGCCGTATCTGACACATCGTACAGGCTGAGCTTTGATACGATTATCAGGTAAACGACCTGGGCGAACACATAGGCTGCGGGGACAAGCTCCACACCCTCCACCATCTTTCTTCCGCCGAAGAAGCTTATCGCCGACACCACAGCCGGCAGGAAAAGCAGGTAGATCATCTTCCTCGAGACCTGTTTCTTCTTGAAATAGGAATAGATGATAGCGAGGAAACACATCAGCATCTGCAGTATGATCCAGATGCGGGATACGGTATGCATCGGGCCGTATTCCTTTGTCACCGTAAGGTTGCGCCCCACAGACGATACACGGATGTCATTATAGAATATCGTTGAGCTGCCGATGGTCATTGAGGTCAGGAAGATCACCGAACTTATGGAAAACAGTCCCGCCCGCATCCATCTCGCTATCCGTATGTGACAGATATTGAGTACGACCATCAGCACGAAGGTCATGAGGAAAACTCCTCCGATATAGGACATTTTTATTCCCAGAACAAGCTCTTCAAGCGTCGAGGCTCTGTCTATGAACAGATCGCTCAGGATGGAGATCGGGACAAGTATGAACACGACTGACACGTTCAGATCATAATGCTTATGCCATTTGAACGAATATACCAGCGACAGCAAAAGCGACAGGCCAAACGTGGAATAATAATAAGCCGTTATCACAGTATCCCTCCTTCCCGGCGAATATAGGATATTATAACACATCCATTAAAAAAAATCAAGGCAATACCGCACAACCCCTGTGCGTCAGATGCGACGTCCAGATTTTCGTCAGATTGCCTAAATTCGACGCAGGTTTGCTGGCGCAAGTCAAGGAGAATTTGGGTAATATGACGGAAAGCTGGCAAGCAGATGACGTGC
>JAFXRI010000034.1 GCA_017526445.1 Ruminococcus sp.
ACGTCATCTGCTTGCATATTTTCCGTCATAGCACACAAATTTTCCTTGCCGGGCGTCAGCCCGCCTGCGTCAAATTTATGCACTCTGACGAAAAATCTGACTGCGCATCTGACGCACAGGGGTTGTGCGGTATTGCCTTAAAAAGGGAGTGTTTATATGCTTATTGTGTTCCTGAGAGCGGTGATCCTTTACGCGCTCATCATCTTTGCTATAAGGCTTATGGGCAAGCGTCAGATAGGCGAGCTGCAGCCTGCCGAGCTGGTCGTGACGATACTTGTATCGAACATCGCCACTCTGCCCATCGAGGACATAAACATCCCGATGATAATGGGAGTCGTGCCGATATTCACGCTGGTATGTCTTGATGTGTTCATGTCTCAGCTGACGATGCACTCGCGCAGACTAAGAAAACTGTTCTCGGGCGAGCCGAAGATCATAGTTTCGGAGGGCAGGATAGATCAGCAGGTGATGCGTGACCTGCGCTACACGGTGGACGACCTTATGGAGTCTCTGAGAGGGCAGTCGGTATTCGATCTTAAAGACGTTCAGCTCGCCGTTGTGGAGACTACGGGCAAGATCTCGGTATTCAGAAAGCAGACTGCCGATACTCCCACAAAGGAGGAACTGAAGATCAGGACCGAGTGTTCCGATCCGCCGATGCTTATAGTTTCTGACGGCGATATATCCGAGGGGGCGCTTCATGCCGTTGGCCGGGACAGCAAATGGATAGAGAAGATCGCTTCTGCAGCGGGGGTGGAGGTCAGAGATATCTTCATCCTGACCGCGGACAAAAAGGGAGAATACTTCCTTGTGAGAAAGGAGAGACCGCAATGAACAGAGCCATAGTCTGTGTGATACTGATGACAGTGCTTGCCGCGGGTTCGGTGCTGGCGCTTGTGAATATCCGTTCGGGAACAGAAGATGTTATCTCGCTTATCGACGAAGTTATCGAGAGCAGCGAGGCCGGCAGTTCCCGCACCGACGAGCTCATTGCTGAACTGGAGGAGGAATGGCAGCAGGAGTACAAACGAATGTCTTTTTTCGTGCAGGCGGGGATACTCAACGATATTTCCAATGCTGTCGCCAAGCTGAGCGATATGCATAAGAGCGGCTCAGACGGTTTCACTGCTGAGTGCCGCGGTATCAGAGAGTGGGTGCGGCTGATCTTTGAGACTCAGCTGCCGAGGATGAATTCTCTGTTTTAGCGGGCATAAGAAAGGCGGGCAGCCGTAGCTGTCCGCTTTTTTGCACTCATTTTGCTTTGATGCTCTTTACAGCCGGGCGGCTGGCGTATCTTTCGGAAGCGGTCTTGCCGTCAGGCTTTGCTTTCATCCACAGCTGCGCCGCCTGCAAATACTTTGATCGGCTCACGTATGCTTTTTGTTGCGGCGTATGTCTTAATGGATCGAACTGACAAAACATAAATAAAATCTTGCAAAAATGCGAACTGGCTTTCGACTGTAAAAATTTCCTCTTATAATCGCATACACCGCGCACAAACTACTATAGCAAACCCGAAAAAAATCAAAAGGAGTGTTAAGAATGAAAGGCATTACCACACAGCAGGGCAGAGAGACTCTCAACAGATTCAAGATGGAAGCTGCAAGCGAAGTCGGCGTGAACCTCAAGCAGGGTTACAACGGCGATCTCACTTCCCGTGAGGCAGGCTCCGTAGGCGGTCAGATGGTCAATATGATGAGTACAGAACAACAATGGCGGTTCAGGCGCCGCAATGTGCGTAAGGCAGGGCACTCGGAGGAATTTGTGTTTCTGATGCAGGTCGGGGTGTAGGCGCGGGGGAGAGTAATATGAACAGATACTATATTATAGGCAACACCGCACAACCCACGGCTAACGCCTCTGCACGTCATCTGCTTGCGTATTTCCCGTCATAGCACACAAATTTTCCTTGACGTTGCGTAAAGCGAAGTGAACTTCGCTTGCAAGCCTGCGTCGAATTTAGGCAATCTGACGAAAATCTCAGCTCAACTTTATTGAGCTTGCGCGCGATCTGACGCACAGGGGTTGTGCGGTATTGCCCAAGCAAATGCACGCTTCTGCTGACAAGCCTGCGGACGGCAGACACAGCAGAGCAAAATAATTCAATGTAATAACTAAAAGCAGCCTGTGCATACCGCGCAGGCTGCTTTTTGCTGCCGTCGGTATATGACAGTTCCTGATAAGCTGCGTACAAACGTGAGATATGATCTAAACTTTTTTTATTACCTATTGAAATTCCACCGGGAATATGTTATTATAAAAATGAAATTAACCTATGATCCGAAGGAAGTGAATTTATGGCAGCAAAAAAGCCCAACCGATCAATGCTGCGAAATATCAGCAATGTACAGCTGCTTATGATATTCGGATTCGGTCTGATAGTTATTGCTGCCGTGCTCACGGTTTCTGTGCTTGCTATCCGCAAGACCGATGAGGTGCTGAAAAACAAGGTCATTTCCCTTACATCATCCCTTAATGTACAGATGAAGCTTAATATGGAGTCATACCTTTCCCGGATGGAGACTATTGCTACCCTCGCCTTCGGTGAGAAGGAAGCATATACCTATGATGCCACAGATCCGAACAACGATGAGTATGAGTCGATAAACATTGAGAAGAAAATAACCGAACGTCTTTTCAGCCTTTGTATCATGGAGAACTTCGTCGATTACGGCATAGTTTACCGGAACAACCGTGTCGTAGGAAAGATCTCCAACGGTACAGCCTCGCTTTTCGGGGACAGGATATTTACAGAGATAAGCTCTATGATCTCCCGCCCGCGTACCAACGACGGCTGGTCCACCGGCTACGATAACAACTTCAAGAGGATATATTATGTGAAAAAGGTCCACGATAATGCTGTGCTTGTGATCTCTTTCTATGCCTCGGAGCTTGATGCTGTCTTTGACAACCCCGAGACGCTGGGTGATATGGATATACGCCTGGTCAATAAGGACAATAATATCATCTATTCCAAGGAACCCGACGAGGTGGGGAAGTCGCTCCCCGATGATGTAGCAGACAGGATCAGGGGCAAGGACTCCGCTTCCGTGCTGGATAACGAGTATCTCGCTACGGTGAACAAGTGCGGCGACTGGTATGTTGTCTGCTCGATACCGACACAGATCATCCTTAACGAGAAAAACGAGATGACTACATTTATCGTTGTCACGGCAGTCTTTGCGGCTTTCCTGGCCGTACTTATGGCGCTGCTGCTTTCGTACCGCATAATCAGGCCGATAAGGAAAACGGTATTCACTCTTGACAACAAGGCGCGTATCGACCTGCTGACAGGGATACTTAACAAGCGCTCTTTTGAAGAATACGCGGGGAACTGTCTTGAAAATTCCCTTGACAGCGAATGTCACGCGCTTATAATCCTGGATATAGATAACTTCAAGTCCGTAAATGATACCCTTGGTCACGCATACGGAGACAAGGTGCTTGAAAAGACAGGAGAGATACTTCGCAGCGTGTTCTCGGAGGACGACTATCTCGGAAGGATAGGCGGCGACGAGTTCGGAGTGCTGGTGAACACACGCTTTGACAGCAGGGAGAAGTTCGACAGCTACCTGCATGACAAGTGCAGGGATCTGGCTTCGGCGTATCACGACTATTACAGCGGCCGTGACGGCAGCTATAAGATCTCTGCAAGTATCGGCGTATCTGTCTGGCCCGATCACGGCAGGAGCTTTGAGGAGCTTTATTCTGCCTGCGACAGCGCTCTTTATCACTCCAAGAAGAGCGGCAGGGATACCTTCACCTTCTGTAACTATGACAAGGAAAGGGAGGGTGATAATGATGAATAAACGCAGCAGGCTCCTTGCTCTGGTTATGGCAGCGTTAATGCTTATGCTTACAGGCTGCGAGGGCGATCCGGTCGTGCGGAAACAGAATACTCAGGTGCAGATCACACTCTCCTGGTGGGGCAACGATTCGAGAAACGAATATACCATAGCCGCGGTGCAGCGCTTTGAAAAGCTGCATCCCGATATAAAGGTCAAGTGCAGCTATTCTGAGTGGCAGGGGTATGAAGCACGCAGTCAGGTGCAGATGATCTCCGGCACCGAAGCGGACGTTATGCAGATAAACGTGGGCTGGCTGGGGCAGTATTCTGCCGACGGCACAGGCTATTACGATATCGAAAAGCTGTCAGACACTGTTGACCTTTCCAACTTCACTCCCGAGATGCTGGATTACGGCAGAAGAAACGGCGTACTCAATGCCATACCCATTGCAATGAACGCCGAGACTGTGTATATCAACAAGGATGTTTACAGCGATTTCGGGCTTTTCGTGCCGCAGACCTGGGACGACATTTTCCAGGCCGCAAAAGTGTTCAGCAAGCACGGCATATACGCTCTGGCAGGGGCCTCAAAGTCTATATGGCTGTATTGCATCGCCTATGCCGAGCAGTGCAGCGGCAGGCAGTTCTTCAATGATAAAAGTGAGATCACTTTCACTGCAGATGACCTGAAAATAATGATAGAGTTCTACAACCGCCTTGTGAGGGAAAAGGTCATCCCTAAGGTGGAGGATTTCCAGCGGTTCAACATCGACAACGGCACCTATGCCGGCGTCGTCGCCTGGGTAAGCGATGCGCTGAACTACTACAAGGGACTTATTGAAAAGGGGACTGAGGTCATCGCTGCCGATTATACAGCCTTTGATCCTTCAAAATCAGGCTCCGGCTGGTACGCCAAGCCCGCCACGCTTTATGCCCTGAGCAGGAATACCGAGCATCCAAAGGAAGCGGCAATGCTGCTTGACTTTATGCTCAACAGCAGGGAATGGGCAGAACTGCAGGGAGTTGAGAAGGGTATTCCGGTAAGTGCATCCGGACGAAGGTATCTCGAAGAGATAGGTAAGCTCAGCGGGCTTCAGTATGAGGCCTCGCAGGTCATGGAAAAGAACACTTTCATCAAGCCGATGGATCCGTTTACGGAGAATGCCGATCTGTATGAAACCTTCATCGAATACTGCGATCTGGTGCTGTTCGACAAATCCACATCAGATGAAGCGGCGAAAGAGCTTTACAAGATCTATTCCGAAAACTATAAAATGGCTCCGGCATAATTATAAGAATGACATCCGATATACCGATAAAGTACAGATCGCCTGCCGTTCAGGGTTTTATCCCGAGCGGCGGGCCTTGTTATATGAGTATTATTTTGTCAGGTACAGGGGAGGCGGAATGTCCAGTCGATCAGAGGCTCCTGCCGCCTGTTCTGCACCTGACACTGTCTCCTCCCGAAAACAACAGCCCCTCCGGGTGTTTCACACGCTTCGGAGAGGCTGCATTTTATTATTCCGTTCTCAGTGCTATAACAGGATCTTTTTTCGCTGCGCGTTTTGCGGGGATGAAGCCTCCCAGCATCGTCATTGCCATACTTATGAGTATCAGCACTGTGCTGTAGAATATGGGGAGCCGAGCCGTAACTTCTATGCCCTCCGCGAGGCGGGCGATTATAGAGTTTATCGGTATCAGGAATATCTCCGAGAGGATTATCCCCAATCCCCCCGCACAGGATCCGATGATGAAAGTCTCTGCATTGAACACCTGTGAGATGTTCCGCTTCGAGGCTCCGAGCGCCCGGAGTATGCCGATCTCCTTTGTGCGTTCAAGCACCGATATATGGGTGATTATGCCTATCATTATGCTCGACACCACCAGAGATACCGCCACGAAGGCCACCAGCACATATGTTATCGCGTTGACCATAGAGGTTATGGATTCAGTTATCTGGGCGACATAGTCTGTGTAAGTTATTTTCTGCTCGTCCTCGGCTGAATCGTTGTATCTGCTGATACACTCGTTTATCTTGTCCTTGTGCTCAAAGCTGTCAGTGTAGATGTTTATTGCCGTCGGCGAGTCAAGGCTGACCTTTCCGAAGGTGTCCATATTGTCGCTGTATGTAGCACCTGCTATGTACTGGTCGTAGATCGAGATAAGGAAGGCTTCGCTCTGCTTGGACGAGAGCAGGGTGTCCAAGGCTTTCGCCATAGCGTTCTCGTCGGACAGGTCGGAGGGTATGTCGAATCCGCCGGTGTATAACGCCATAGTATAAAGGCTTGCCTTGTCACCCACTCCGAGGGACCGGATGTATTTCCGAGCATCCTTCAGCTTGGTCTCATTGTCAGATACGTCGAATTTCATACCTGTAAGGATGTTTGTGTCTGCCGAGGCTTCTTGCGCCTGTACGACCTCGCTGGCATCCGTGTGTTCGATAATAAAGTTGGTCAGCGCCGAAGTGTACCCTATTGCGGAGGTTATCATCACTTTGATATCATCTTTAGCTTTTACTATGCCGGAGATCTTCAGAGGTATCGCATTACTCAGCAGCTTTTTCTCGTCCAGCTCGCTTACAAGGGAGAAGGTCCCGCTGTCGTCTTTCTGATACCTGTCGCAGGCGGGGACAAGATAAAAGGTCTTCCCGCAGATATCCTCATAGCTGAACATCTTCTCGTCAAAGGGCTCGCCGTTCTTTATTTTTTCCGAGGCCTCGGTGAACTCCTCCTCCGTGATGATACCGAGCTGATACAGCGACTCCGCCGGCACGCTGCTGTTTTCATCGAGGGCAAGCACCACCTGATCGTAGTTGCTGCACCATTCGCCGTAAACGATGTCGTAGTTGTTGAGTATCGCCTTGCTGACCGCATTGTCTCCGGAGCCTTTGAGTATCTCGGTGAAATTCTCGGCTCCTGTGCCGGTGCTGCCGGTGAGAGCGGAAAGCACCGAGGTGGGGTTGTTATACCTGCTGTTCCTTGATGTGCTGTTCCGTCCGAGGTTTTCTGTGTCGGCATTGCTGTTTATCAGTCTGTCCTTGCTGTCACGGCTGAATACCTCGAAATTCAGATCATAAGTATAGACCACGCCGTTCTCTCCCAGGTACTGCCTGATCTCGCCGTTGGGATCGTCCAGATATTTCTTGAAGGATGTGAGGTCGTTGTCCATTATGCTTGAACGCCGGGTCTGTTTGCGCTGGAGCCTGTAGTAGCTGGCATAGACGGCGCCGTCACGTTTTTTCTCTCCTTCCTTGAGAGCCTCACGCATATTCCTCATTGCTTCGTAATCAACGGTCTTGCTGGTAATTGTAATGGGGAAGGATAGCATCGTCTCCTTCTGCTTTTCGTCGATGTAGGTGCTTACTCCCGTAGAAAGTGCAAGTATCAGCGCAATGCCGATTATGCCGATAGAGCCTGCAAAGGATGTCAGTATCGTCCGTCCTTTTTTGGTGCGAAGATTGTTGAAGCTCAGCGCCAGGGAAGTAATAAAGCCCATTTTTGCCTTGCCGAGCCTGCCGGACTTTTCGGATATCTCAGCCTCGGCTTCAAACGAATCGCTGTCATCGGTTATCATACCGTCTTTCAGCTTGATTATCCTTGTGGCATATTTGTCTGCCAGCTCCGGATTGTGCGTTACCATTACGACCAGTCTGTCCTTGGCCACCTCTTTGAGCAGTTCCATTACCTGTATTGAGGTCTGGGAATCCAGCGCTCCTGTAGGTTCGTCTGCGAGGAGTATGTCAGGATCGTTTACCAGCGCCCTTGCGATAGCTACCCGCTGCATCTGTCCTCCCGAGAGCTGGTTAGGACGCTTGTGCAGCTGATCGCCGAGGCCAACTTCTTCAAGGGCTTTTATGGCTCTGTTCTTTCGTTCGGTACGGGAGATGCCTCCTATAGTCAGTGCAAGCTCCACGTTAGCAAGAATGGTCTGATGCTGTATCAGATTATAGCTCTGGAACACAAAGCCGATGGCGTGGTTGCGGTAGGAGTCCCAGTCCTTGTCCTTGTATTTCTTCGTGGATCTGGAATTTATGATAAGATCGCCGCTGTCGTATCTGTCAAGACCGCCGATAATATTCAGCAGTGTGGTCTTGCCGCTGCCGGAGGGCCCCAGTACAGCAACAAACTCACTGTCACGCAGATCAAGGCTCACTTCGTTTAGAGCCTTCTGCACAAGCTCACCGGTCTTGTATTGTTTGGAAATGTTTTTTATCTGAAGCATTGCTGTTCCCCTTTTCTCCGATACCCTGTCAGAACCCGGAGCAATTAAAAAATATAACTTATTATACCACACTCTTGCGCAGATTTCAATATCCTGTAAAAGGCTCCGGAAATTCCCTGTCAAAACAAAAACGGCATATGAGACTGCAAACGCCCCATATACCGTATTATCTTCCGAAGGCTTATCCGCGGGGGATATTTTTGTTGGTGCTTCCCATTCTGTACCCGCCCAGATCAAGGGTGACAAAGCCGAAGCCAAGCTCTTTGAAACGGGAGTTTATCTCCGCTGATGTTTCCGGGGAGATGATCTTCGTAAATTCCTCCGGCATTATCTCGATCCTTGCTGTATCACCGTGTATGCGCACCCGGAACTGGGTAAAGCCCAGGTCGAAAAGCTTCTGCTCGGCCTGTTCCGCCATTTGAAGCTTTTGCAGAGTGATCCCGTCACCGCAGGGGATGCGTGTGGCAAGGCAGGCAAAGGAGGGCTTGTCGGCTGTGGGGAGCCCCAGTTCTCTTGAAAGCTCCCGGATATTATCCTTGGTTAGCCCTGCATCCCTGAGAGGACTAATGATCCCCAGCTCGTCAAGGGCTTTCATCCCCGGGCGGTAGTCCGAGACATCGTCAAGGTTCGAGCCGTCGAGGATATTGCTGATACCGTATTCTGCGGCAATGCGTTTTATCTCGGTGAAGATGAGCTTTTTGCAGTGATAGCATCTGTCGGGGGCGTTCTCTCTGAACTCTTTGACACTGAACACATCCGCCTCGGCGATCACGTGCCGGATGTTGTTTTCTTTGCAGAAGTTCACCGCAGCGTCAAGCTCCCTGCCGGGTATGAACGGCCCTTTCACCGTAACAGCCAGCAGTCTGCCGCCGAGTATATCGCGGGCAAAAAGGGCAAGAAAGGTCGAGTCAACTCCGGCAGAGAAAGCGACAGCAGCGCTTCCGAGAGCCCGGAGCCTTTCAGCCAGCTTTTTCTTCTTATCGGCAATAGTATCCATTATTTCCTCCCCAAAAGCTCCCCGCGGACCTGTTCTATACTGATGCCCCGCTCCGAGGCGATACGCTCCATATCGTCGTGTTCATACTTTTCACGCCTTACGCCGTATCCTGCGGAAACCTTTTTGCGTAATGTGCCGAAGGGAGTTTCCTCAGTCACTACCGAGCGTTCCAGCACATATCTCCGAAAAGGCATTTCTCTTATCCCGAGAGTTGATGTGTGCCTGAATATCAGTCTGACGAGCTCACTGCGTTTTTCCTCGCTGCAGATGACCTTGATGAGTATGCCGCTGCGGGATTTCTTCATCCCGACCGCCTCGGTGAAGACTTCGTTGGCTCCTGCATTGAGCAGCTCACTGCAGGCAAAGGCTATGTCCTCGGCAGTCATATCGTCAACGTTGCAGGAAAGCTCATACATCTGCTGTGTTTTGTCTTCCGTCTCGCCAAGCATTGCTCTTACGCAGTTTGCACGCTCGAAGTCCTTGGCTCCCATACCGTAGCCCACTGCATCGATACTCATTATCGGCATATCTCCGAACTCCGAGACGAAGTGCCTGAGCAGGGCAGCCCCGGTCGGTGTGCAGAGCTCGCCGTCGATGCTCCCGCCGTAGATGGGTACGCCTTTCAGGATGTGTGCTGTTGCAGGTGCAGGCACAGGCAGGATCCCGTGAGCGCACCGGACGCTCCCGCTTCCGACGTGAACAGGCGAGGCGATGATCTTATCGGGGGCAAGCGCCTCTATAAGCATACATACAGCCGTAACATCCGCAACGGCATCCATAGTTCCTACTTCGTGGAAGTGTATCTCCTCCACCGGTCTGC
The DNA here is from genome assembly GCA_017526445.1 of Ruminococcus sp. Lineage (GTDB taxonomy): Bacteria > Bacillota > Clostridia > Oscillospirales > Ruminococcaceae > FB2012. Next base: position 9,826 of record JAFXRI010000034.1, read on the forward strand.
CGTGGGCGCAGCTCTCGGCTTCGGCTATGAGTCTGTACACTGCCAGCACATCACTTTTCACCTTGTCCGAAACGTTCATATGTGACACGATATGCTCTATGTCGTGAAGGCTCGTGTGGTGGTGATGACCGTGATGATGCTCATGGTCATGATCGTGATGATGCTCATGTTCGTGACCGTGATGATGCTCATGCTCGTGATCGTGGTGATGCCCGTGGCCGTGGTGAAGATGCTCGTCCTCCTCCTCGCCGTTGACGGTCACACGGATGCGGGTGCCGGTGATGCCGCATTTCACAGCTTTTTCGGCGGTGTACACCACACCGGGGATGCCGGCAGAGTTCAGCTTCTCAATAAATTTCCCCTGATCGGGAAGAAGCTCTGTCAGCGCGGCAGTGAGCATATCTCCCGCTGCTCCCATTGAACATTCAAAATAGAGAATCCTCATTTCTTTACCTCCATATGGTTTATCATCCCCGCAAGATAACCCGCACCGAAGCCGTTGTCGATATTTACAGTGCATACCCCGCTTGAACAGCAGTTGAGCATAGAAAGCAGGGCAGACAGACCTCCGAAGGATGCGCCGTAGCCCACCGAAGTCGGGACTGCGATAACAGGGCAGTCGGCAAGTCCGCCTATCACGCTGGCGAGGGCGCCCTCCATACCTGCAACGGCTATTATAACAGATGCCGACATTATATCCTCGCTGTGGGCCAGCAGTCTGTGGAGCCCTGAGACTCCCACATCGTACAGCTTTTTGACGCTGCTGCCGTGCAGACTGGCGGTGAGTGCGGCTTCCTCCGCTACCGGAATATCACTGGTGCCGCCTGTGGCCACTACTACGGTGCCTATCCCGTCGGGAGAGGGTATCTCTCCTGTATAAGCGATCCGCGGGACAGACTCGTAAGTTATCGCAATGCTCCTGCCGATCTCGGATGCAGCCTCCGGGGAAAGCCTTGTTATGAGTATCCGTTCCTGTCCCTTGCTCATCAGAGACCTGGCTATCCCGATGATCTGCGAGGGTGTTTTCCCCGCACCGTATATCACCTCGGGAGCACCCTGCCGAAGCGCTCTGTGAATGTCCGGCTTGGCATAGCCAAGCTCATCAAAGGGCTCGGTCTTGAGTCTGAGCAACGCATCCTCAACGCTGATACTGCCGTCCTTTACTGCTTCGAGCAACTGTTTTGCTGCTGTATTCACGGTATCACCTGCTTTTCAATAATCAGAAAAACGGCACCGGGTAAGGAAGCCGTTTTTCGGTACTATAGGCAATACCGCACAACCCCTGTGCGTCAGATCGCGCGCAAGCTCAACAAAGTTGAGCTGAGATTTTTCGTCAGAGTGCATAAATTTGACGCAGGCGGGCGAGCGAAGACCAATTCGCTTTTCGCCCGGCAAGGAAAA
>JAFXRI010000035.1 GCA_017526445.1 Ruminococcus sp.
ACGTCATCTGCTTGCATATTTTCCGTCATAGCACACAAATTTTCCTTGCCGGGCGTCAGCCCGCCTGCGTCAAATTTATGCACTCTGACGAAAAATCTGACTGCGCATCTGACGCACAGGGGTTGTGCGGTATTGCCTATATGAAATGAATGCATAATTAAAGGAGCCGTTTACGAAACGGCTCCTTTTTTTGCTTTGGTTCAGTGATCAAAGCGAAAAGCTTACGGTCCTGCCTGTGGGATCATACTGACGGAAGTTTACTCCCGACATTTTGAGCATCATCTTTGAGGCCCTGATGCTGTCAGTATCAGCATATTTGTCATCCATATAGACAACTTCCCTGATACCCGTCTGGATTATCGCCTTCGCGCACTCGTTGCAGGGAAAAAGCGACACATATATCCGCGCCCCTTTCAGGCTGCCCGACGAACGGTTCAGTATGGCGTTGAGCTCAGCGTGGCATACATATGCGTATTTTGTATCGAGAAATGCTCCCTCACGGTCCCAGGGCATATCATCGTCGCTGCAGCCGGTGGGCATACCGTTATACCCTACCGAGAGTATCTTGTTCTCGTCAGAGACGATGCAGGCGCCTACCTGTGTGTTGTTGTCCTTGCTCCTCCCCGCGGAAAGAAGCGCTATGCCCATAAAGTATTCGTCCCAGCTGAGATAGTCCTGCCTTTTCATATTAACTCCCCCTCAATAGTGATCCCCCTCCCGCCTGTGACCGTCAGCCGCCTGAACAGGAAGGATATGAGCCTATGACTGTATTATAACACAGATCGTTATGTTCCGCAAGAGGCAGCGAGCTTTTTTTGTCAGCCGCTCCAAAAGCCGTGAATAGGCGCTCTCACCGGTCCCGGATGCCCGGAAGACAGCCATCCGGGCAAAGAGTTGCAGGAAATGTAAAAAAAATTTCAAAAAGGTCTTGACGAAACATAAAGTAGAGGCTATAATATCATTATGGTGCAGTCACAGACAAGTGACTGCTGAGTATTCAAGTCAATATTCAGGAGGGATTAGTATGATTTTTGATAGGATATGTCAGATCATCGCCGAGCAGCTTGATATCGAGGCTGACAGCATTAGAATGGATTCTTCGATCCAGGACGATCTCAACGCCGATTCGCTCGACGTTATGGAGGTCGCTATGGCAGTGGGCGATGAATACGATATAGAGATCACCGAGGAAGAACTTGAGAACATCAAGACCGTCGGAGACGTTGTAAGATACGTTGAAGCAAAAACAAGCGATGACTGATTAATAAAGAGCCTCTGCCGGTCAGAGGCTTTTTTGTTGGAAGGAGACAAAATGATATTAAAAAGATTGCTCCCCCTGCTTACTGCGGCCGTGATGCTGGCAGGCTGTGCCGCTTCGGACAGCAGTTCGGGAGCTTCGGAGCACAGCTCCGCCCCAGCAGCAGAGATCTCATCGTCAGCCGGGACAACTGCCCCTTCTGTGAAGACTTCCCGCGGGGAAGAGAGCTCAGCTCCGGCAGCCCAGCCGGAGAGCAGCACAGCGCCTGCGGAAACAGAGAGCCTTTCCCAGGAAGACGAGTCCTCACAGACCTCCCCCGATACCGACAGCGAGGCCGAGACAGCGACTTCATCCATCACTCCCCTGATGTGGGAGTATGAGACCGAAAGCGGCTCAAAGGTCTACTTTCTCGGCTCGATGCACGCTCTGAAAAAGGAAGTCTATCCCCTGCCCAGGACCATCACCGATGCCTATAAGGCCTCGGAGGTGCTGGCCTTTGAGCTGGATATAGATAAAACAAGTTCAGATGTGTCGCTGATGCTCAAACAGATGCAGAACAAGTATTACACCGACGGCACCACGATCGAGGACCACATATCGCCGGAGGTATATGAAGGCGTTAGAGGCTTTACCGAGCTGTACGGCACAGACCTGTCAAAATACCGCAAGTGCAGGCCGTGGGTGCTGCTCTCGCTCGCTGAGCAGCTGGTGGTAGATGCATCTGACCTGAAAAGCGATCTGGGGCTGGATATGCAGCTGCTCCGTAACGGAAAGCAGGACGGCAAGGAGATATTCGAGGTGGAGTCCGGCGAGCTCCAGACCGATCTGCTGATAAATCTGCCGGATGAGATATGCGAAGCCCTGCTGGCATCCTACACTCCCGGATCAAAGGATGCGATAGAAGCCAATTTAATAAACACCTACAAAGCCTGGTGCGAAGGCCGTGAGGAGTTCTTTCTGACCCAGGCAGATGCTGATGCAGCCATACGCGAATCAGAAGCCGCAGGCTTCACTATGTCTCAGCGGGACAAAGACCTTTTGAAGGAATACTTCAAAACTATGCTTTACGACCGCAACGAGGGGATGAAGGACAAGGCCATAGAGCTTATCAAAAGCGGAAAGAACGTGCTGTTCACGGTAGGTCTTTCCCACTTTATAGGCGACAAAGGCATCGTCTCGCTTTTGAAAAAAGAAGGATATGAGCTGAAGCAGATAATGCCCTGAAAGGTCTTATGCACATAAAAATGACCGGCAGATGCCCGATAGACCGCAGCAAAGTCACCGCGCATTGTGCGCTGACCTGTAAACTGCATTTTATCAGCATCCGCCGGTCTTTTATTCGTTCAGGCACCGCCGCACAGCCCTTGTGCAGCGGTGCCTTTGTATCATTTTATCTTATATCCGACAGTCTTCACCGCAGCCAGCCTGTTCCCCAGCTCATCAGTCACCGAGATGTTGAATGTGCAGACGCTCCTGCCGTCCTTGATAAGCTCAGTCTCGGCAAAGATCTTCCCGCTCCTGGGCGTACCGATAAATGAGATATCACTTGTGAGCGACACCGTCCCCGGGGCATCAAAGTTAGTCGCAACTGCAAAAGCAAAATCGGCTATCGTGAAATAAACTCCGCCCATAACAGAGCCTATGGCATTTTTATGCCGTTCACCCAGTTCAAGACTTATCCTGGCATAGTTCTTTCCCACAGCCTCGATCACCGCACCGTTTTCGGTGGCAAAACGGTCGTTGCTGAAATACGCCCTCGCCTGTTCAAGCTTGTCCTTGCCGTAAAGCTCCATGATTCATTCCTCCGTTTTCTTTTTTCTCCGGCCAGCCAGTTCTGCCGCCGCCAGACCGGCGAAGCACACAAGCCCCGCACAGGACATCATAACTCCTGCCTTTCGCGCCGGCGCATTGTATTCGATCTCCACCCTGTGGCTCCCCTTGGATATGGGGAACCCGATGAATGAGCTGTCCACGCACTCGTAGGGCTGCTCCTTGCCATCGACCTTTACCGCAAATCCCACATCATAGGGGAAAGCCAGCTCGAAGAAGGTGTCTTCGGCACAGTCTATCGTTCCCGAGAAGCTGTCCGAGGTCATAGACTCCTTGTCGAACATCAGCACATCGCCCTTGTATTCCCCGGGGCGGTCCACAAGATAGGCCTGCATCTCGGTAAGCTCAAAATCTCCCGCCGTAAATATGTACTCCAGAGTATCACAGGGCGTAAGCACATAGGTGAAGGTCCTGTTGTTATTGTAGTACTTCCAGTCAGGGGCGGTCAGAGCATTGCGCACACCGTTTATCGTCACACGGGCGTCGATACGCTCGCCCACCGTGTTGTCACAGTCCATTTCGAGCACCAGCAGCTTGTCCTCCGGCACCTCTATGGGCAGCTTGCCCGTGATATTGAACTTCTTGTCCGAGGTTATCCTCCAGCCGCTGTCAGTACGCTGTATGCGGCTGTCCTCCTCCGGGAGATCGACAAGCCCGCAGTAAGTTACGCTGCCCTCAAACTCCCCGCCCTGTCCGGTAACGATGTATTTAGTCAGTGCCTCCATCTTCTCGGCGGAACCCAGTTCTTCAAAAACATCCTCCCCGAGAGTCGGCGCCGTCCGTCCTATGGGCAGGACGTTTTTGTTTCTGTACAGATACAGGCTGCCGTCCGATGCAGCGCAGACACGCTCATATCCGAAGGGAGCCTCCGCATTCTCGGAGATCAGATAGCGCTCACCCATAAACGCCGCAAAGAACGGGTTCTGCGAGCGTGTCGTCAGCGCCGAGTTCCTGTACTCATTCTCGTTGTTCATCACATTGAAGTAAAAGTCGTTGTAGCCCTTGTGATGTATGCTCGAATAAATATACGGGCTGTAGAACTTCCCGCCGGGTATCATATTGACAACATCGTCACGGTGCTCTGCAATGGCACTCCTCCATAGGTTGGTATCGTCTTTATCTGCGGCATCGGACAGGTACTTGTATTCGGACGAATTGTACTTTTCAAGCTTTTCCAGCTTTACAAGCTCTTCAGCGGCATTTATGGGCCCCAGCGAGAACACCGGCACCGCCAGCATTGCGATATACATCGGTATCTGTGATTTCTTGAAAAAGTAGATCACCGACATCCCCACGACTATGACCGCATCTGCAAGGATACCCAGTTTAGCCACCGATGTAAAGCTCTCGCTGACGTGCATTTTAGCAAATGCTACGCTTAGACCTATGACAGCGGCAAACACCGCAACGGCCTTTATCGGCAGCTTTCTCTCACCGAGCTGATCCAGCAGCTCTCCGCAGAGTATCACAGCCAGCGGCACAAAGGATATATACACCTTGTATTCCAGATACATCGTTCCGTTGAGCAGATAGGTCAGCGCCGGGAAACAGCTTATCACTGCGAACACGATGCCCATAAACCGCCTTGCCTTGTTTTTCGACATCACTGCGGCCACCACAGCCAGTATGGCAAAGGCTCCCATCCCCATAGAGTAGGGCGAGTATCCTATAGCCTCGGTGCTGATGCACGGGATCAGATCGGAAATACCTACCCCAGAATTGCTCTCGTCCCTGCCCTGCATCAGAGCACGGGCCGTAGGCAGCAGCAGCACTCCCGCCAGCATCACCGATACGATGATCCTTACAGCGAAAGCCGTCCCTGTCCTCACGAATTCCCGAAGCTTGAACTTTTTGGTCATCATCAGATACTTATACACACCGTAAACGGTCACGGCGATAAGCCCCGCCACGCTGAAAAACCAGCTGGTGAAGATCATCACAGCCGGCCAGATCATCAGCGGCCACCTGCGCCTGCCCTCCATAAAGGAATCCACAGCCTCCAGCGACAGTATCAGGAAGGGCAGGAAGCTGACAAACATTATATGCCTGTGTGCGTGGAAGAATACAGGCGAAGCCGAGAAATACAGCACCGTCAGCAGCAGCGAGCGCAGATGCGTCCACCTCTTTCTCAGGAAGCGGTAAAACAGCGCCCCTCCCAGATAGCACAGCAGCGCCGAGCTTATCTGTATATATGTGGACATCGCCATAAATGGCAGCAGGTACGACAGCATTATCACCGGCGAGAACAGCCCGTAATACGACAGCACATAGATATTCTCTCCCCCGCCTATATGGGGAGCATAATTCGGGAACAGCTCTCCGGTCTCGTAAAACAGCTTGCGAAAATAATCGGGGATCGCCCAGTGCTGGTCTGACCAGTCGAGCGTAGCCCCGAATGCATACTTGAATTGCGTAAGACCGACCACAGCTGCGGCAAAAACGACACCGAGCGCCAGTAAGATCATATAGTCCTTGCGGTCAAGCCTTCTTTTTTTCATTTATCACTCTCTCCGTAATATTCGTCATAGGTCTGCCACATCTCATAGGGATTCATATGGCTCAGTCCTTCGATAGTACCGCTCTGCGACTTGTACAGTGTCAGCAGATACTCCTTGAATTTCAGCTGATCGTCTGTTATCCGGACAAGCTTGTCCTTTACCTCGTCTATCTTGTCCTTCTTGTAATACTTTCCGAAGTATCTTATCTTCCCCAGTATGCCGTGAGCGAGACACTGCCCCGTCACTGTTGCCGAAGTCATCTTGTGATGCTGATGCCCGTACTCCCCTTTGGGATTGTGGCAGGCTATCATCTTCCAGTTCTTGTATGTGACGAGCATATCCACGTCTTTCTTTATACCGTCGATGACCTCTGTCCAGTCGTCCCTTACGGCGTTGACCTTGTCGGGATATTCAAGTATAAGATGTGCATTTCCCGAAGCCTCTATGACCTTGGCGAACTCCTCGCTCCTTGTGTCATTGCGGCCGTTGGTTATGCACACCACCAGCCAGCCGCCCTCCATAAGGTGGCCGCCTCCCCACAGCACATCGTCGTCAGGGTGAGCCACGATCATCAGCTTGTCGGCGTTGTTCACATTTGCCATGCGTATGCGCTCGATAGTCATAGGCGCCACGGTGTGTGCCTTGTAGGCATTGTATGCGGCAGCGCCCTTTATGATGCCGAACACTGTGACCACGACAAAAAGCGCCAGAACGGATCCGAGTATTATCATCCGTTCGCGGCCCTGCCGCCAAAAGCCTTTTTTCTTTGATCTCGATACAGACATCACTTATTCTCCGTTCCCGTTATTGTCTCCTGCCGGCATCATCTGCCGCTGACATACCCTATAAAGCGCTCAAATCCGGCGATCCCCTCATCATCACGCTTGAAAACGCCGGCGTGCTCCAGCACCTTCGAGAAGACTGTGCCTATCTCATTTCTTATCACTTCATCTATATTGTCCTTTGTGAGAGTGTATTTTCCCTTCCATTCATCCACCCAGTCGGCGTGCTTGGCAAGTACCCCGTCGCTTCTCAGGTCTTTTCCGGCCAGTACCGCTTCGGACAGCAGAGCCATCTCGTTCTTGAGCCTTGACGGCAGTACCGCCAGTCCCATTACCTCGATCAGCCCGATGTTCTCCTTCTTGATATGATGCAGCTCGGCGTGCGGATGGAACACTCCGAGGGGATGCTCCTCAGTAGTAATATTGTTTCTCAGCACCAGATCTATCTCATACTCTCCCCCGCGCATACGTGCAATGGGAGTGACTGTGTTATGAGGCTCGTTATCCGTCTCGGCGTATATAAAACATTTCTCGTCCGAGTACCCTCTCCAGCAGGTAAGTATCTTGTCGGAAAGGTCGGTAAGCCTTTCTCTGTCGGCGCAGCGGAGCCTTATGACCGACATAGGCCACTTCACGATGCCGGCCTTAACGTCCTCATACCCCTCAAAGCTTATCTCCTTCTCTACCGGAGCCTTTGCCATCGGGAACTCGTAATTACCTCCCTGGAAATGCTCGTGAGAAAGTATCGAGCCGCCCACGATAGGCAGATCTGCATTGGAGCCGATGATATAATGAGGGAACTGCCCGATAAAGTCGAACAGCTTTCCGAACACCGCCCTGTCGATAACCATAGGCGTGTGCTTCTTGTTGAACACTATGCAGTGTTCGTTGTAATATACATAAGGCGAATACTGGAACCCCCAGTCCTCACCGTTTATGGTTATGTCTATTACGCGGTGGTTCTGCCTTGCGGGAGAGTTCACCCTTCCGGCATAGCCCACATTCTCATAGCAAAGCAGGCACTTGGGATAGCCCGCCTGTTTCGCATTCTTTGCCGCAGCGATAGCCTTGGGATCCTTTTCCGGCTTGGAAAGATTTATGGTCATATCCAGATCCCCGTACTCGGTGGGAGCAGGCCAGCGAACGTCCTTCTTTATGCGGTAGCGCCTGATGTAGTCTGTGTCCCGGGAGAGCTTGTAGAAATATTCCGTCGCAGCCCTGGGGGAGCTTTTGTATTCCTCCCAAAACCTTGCCGTCACCTCGGAAGGTCTCGGCGTCAGCAGTCCCATAAGCTTTGTATCGAACAGGTCACGGTACACCACGCTGTCCTCGCACAAGCCCTTTTCGCAGGCGTAGTCCAGCAGCTCCTTCAGCACCTCTTCAAGGTCGATACCGGTGTATTCCTCTGCAGGCTCCTCATATTCCTCGAGCCCCAGCGCCTCCAGCAGTCGGTTTACTGCCCATACCCTGTCTTCCTCGCCGATAAGTCCCGTCTCAAGCCCATAGCTCACAAGCTTTTTGATGCTGTCAAATATCATCGCCATTCTCCCTTCAAAAACAAACATCATACATCTTTAATTATACAGCTTTACCGTGTTTTTGTCAACGTGTGATTTCTCACAAAAAGGTCTTCCGGAGCCGCGGATTTTCGTGCATTGCGGTGCTTTCGGCGCATAGACAAAAGCATCCCGCGGAAGCTTCCGCAGGATGCTTTGATAATTCGTTCTGTACAGTGCGCTCACGCCCAGGGATTAGCGCTCTCCGGCTGTCTTATATCCGAAAGCAGATACTGCTCCCAGAGATACCACTTGCCGTCCTTGGCCTTGCGCATATCGCAGTATCTCTCGGTATCTGCGCCGCCGGAACGGATGAACAGCCTTGCATAGCCCTCGTTGGTGTAGGAATAGGGATTCTCAAACACCTTGATGGAGTATGGCTCGGTAGGCATATAGTCATTGGCAGGGGTAGCACCCACGAAGAAGGATCTTGCCACATAATCCTTGTCCATAAAGCGGTCTCTGAGGAACTGTATATCGTAAGCGCTGAGCGGACGGGGACCTCTGAGATAGTTGAGCATCTTTATGCTTGCGTCCTTGTCAACAGGATAGTTGCTGAGCGCCACGATAGTCATTGCCGCCGTTTCAAACGGGGTAGAGAGCTGTGCCTGAGGCAGCGCGATGAACTCCTCATATGTGTCGGGCACATTCTGGAAGGTTATCGTCTCGGTCTTGTTGGTCACACTCTTTACGGCATCAGCTATGCCTGCCTGATTTGCTGCATTTTTGATCTTGTCAAATAAACCCATAATTGAATCCTCCTTGTAAACAGTATTTACGGAAATTGACCATAAATACATTATAGCACATCCTTCCTGTAATTGCACTATAAATTCGGGAAAAAGCGTCCCCGATCGGTTAATTTTTTGTGAACAGACGCAATTTTACGAAATAATCCTGTGATATATTATACTTATCAGGTACACAAAAGCCCCGATCCCCTCCCGGGCAGGCCGGATATCGGCTTTTTATCTAAAAAATAAATGCTTATATGCAAAGCTTTCTATGATACGCTTAAATTTTAAATTTTTTTCGATTAGGCATTGCAATTTGTCGGAATATGTGGTATCATAATATGCAGAGAACTATATATATTGTGTGTACACGCGCCTCCGCCACGCTATCGGGCGGAAAATGAGCATTTGCGCGTATGACAAGAAAGGATGAGATCTATGAGCACAAAACAATGTCCGTACTGCCATGAGGAAATATCCGCTGATGCTATTCTCTGCAAGTACTGCCACAATCTTCTTACCGAAGATGACGATGACGCAACTGTCGTATTCAATCCCGGTGAGGATGACGGCGAGCGTACCCGTGTCTTCTCAGCGGCCGAGGCTTCAAGGGCAGCAAGGACTGACCGCGATGACCGTTACGAAGATGAAGAATACGACAACGACGACTACGACAATGATGACGACGAGTACGACGAGGAATACGAGGACGAGGATGACGACGACGATTATGACGAGGGCGCTGCTAAGAAGACTTTCATCACCGCAGCTGTAATCACCTTCGGCATACTGCTGATCGTTATTATCGCTATCTTCGCCGGATATAAGATCTTCGGCGGCAAGAGCAATGATTCCAGTTCGGCTGCTCTGAATATGAGCATTGCACCTCAGACAGTTGAGTCCGGAAGCGACGTATCCGATCCCAATGCTGCACCTGCCGATGCATCCATAAGTGAAAGCAAGGGCGGCGACGAGAGCACGGCTCCTGCTCCTTCCGAAAGTACTTCCGATGAGAGTACTCCTGAGGAGAGCACCCCTGACGAGAGCGTATCTGACGATACCTCCTCTGAGGCTGATACCAAGCCCGAGGATTCCTCCTCGCAGACAGACACACCCGACAGCTCCTCTACTGCTGAGGCTGACAGCTCTTCCGAGGCTGCTGACGATTCTTCTTCGCAGGCTCAGGCAGATGCTCCCGCCAATACTGACGACATCATCAAGAAGGCTGCCGACCTTATCGCTTCCCACAACGATTCCGGAATGAAGGGCTTCGAGTACCGTGCTACCGACTCCGCGAACACCGTTATGGAATACTACTACATCTATATGAATGACGGTTCGCCTTACAGCGTAGCATTCAATCCCAACACCGGCAAGTATATCATTGCCGGCAGCGGTGAGCGCTTCGAGGGCTGATAGGGACACAAAAACCCAAAAGGGCATCTTCTTCGGAAGATGTCCTTTTTTATCCGATACCCGCCAGCCTATTTACAAATCCGGCATAATGGATTATAATAGTAACAGAGACACTATCTTTTACCCAGTAAGGAGTTATTGCTATGAATGAGATCAATACCAGGATAAGCGGCCTCGTTGAGACGCTGCTCGATGACTATAACAGCGGAAGGGTGATCGACGAGATCAAACAGGGCGGACATCCCGACAGAAAGACCGTTATAGACATCCTTGAGAAACTGCACAGGCTCGTGTACCCGGGATACTATAAGAACGAGACGTACAACACATATACCGTCCGCAACAGCACCACTATGCTGCTGGAGGACGTTATCGGCAAGCTCATAGAGCAGATCACAGTTGTACTCCCCTGCAAAGAGGAGTTCGCCGGCACCGGCTGCAGCAAGCTGAATTCCGAAGCCGAAAGGCTCACCTTCGAGTTCCTGTCAAAGATCCCGAAGATAAGAGAGTATATCGAGACCGATCTTCAGGCCTTCTATGACGGAGATCCCGCCGCCTACAGTAAGGACGAGATCATCTACTCCTACCCCGGTATGTATGCCATACTCACCAGCCGCCTCGCCCATGAGCTTTTCCTGCTGGGCGTCCCCCTGATACCCAGGATGATGACCGAGCACGCTCACAGCCTGACAGGTATAGACATCCACCCGGGCGTTACCCTCGGCAAGTATTTCTTCATTGACCACGGCACCGGCATAGTTATCGGCGAGACCACGGAGATCGGCAACAACGTCAAGATCTATCAGGGAGTGACTCTCGGTGCCCTCTCCACAAGGGGCGGTCAGAAGCTCAAGAACAAAAAGCGCCACCCGACTATTATGGACAATGTGACTATATATTCGGGTGCCTCGATCCTCGGGGGAGATACAGTCGTCGGCAAGGACGCGGTCATCGGAGGCAACGCCTTTATCACCTCCTCCGTCCCCGCAGGCGCCAAGGTCAGCATAAAGACTCAGGAGCTTTTGTACAGCTTCGGATCCTCCAAGCCTATGGAAAAGAAAGAATTTGAAAATGCGGACAACTGGTTCTACGTTATATGACCGCTGTGCTAAGGCAACACCGCACAACCCGCGGCTTGCGCCTCTGCACGTCATCTGCTTGCATATTTTCCGTCATAGCACACAAATTTTCCTTGCCGGGCGTCAGCCCGCCTGCGTCAAATTTATGCACTCTGACGAAAAATCTGACT
>JAFXRI010000036.1 GCA_017526445.1 Ruminococcus sp.
CAAGCGAAGTTCACTTCGCTTTACGCAACGTCAAGGAGAATTGACGTCATCTTTGATGACGTTGGTGATCATGACGGATAAGCCGGTCGTCAAGCAGGCTTGACACGGCAGATGACGTGCAGAGGCGTTAGCCGTGGGTTGTGCGGTGTTGCCTATATAATGCATACCCCGCCGGGACTGCCGAAAAAATCATAAATAATTTCACAGGGAATATATTTAAAATCAATTCCCTATTAAGCCTATTGATTTTCTGTGATAAATCTGTTATCATCTGCACATAGCTTGATCCCCGGGAGGGAAATCAAAAAGCAGGAAAGGAAAATCATTATGAAAAGAAGAAAATCGTTTTTGCTCTCGATCATAGCAGCTGCGCTGACACTGACAGCTCTGGCAGGATGCGGCTCGTCCGATAACGCCGAAAATGTTGCAGCAACAGGAAAGGCTGGATCATCCAAGGCCGAAGCGGCAGACGGATCCGAAACCGGATCAGAAGCTGCCTCCGAAACCGGTTCGGAAGATGCAGCCTCAAAGGACAGCGTGAATGAAAACAGTAAGGAAAAAGAGAAGGTCGAGCTTCACCTTGCAGATATGAGCGTTTACGGTATAGCGATCTTCAACTACGCCGAAGAGATCGGGCTTCTGAAAGGATACTTTGATGACACGCCCTATGATGTGAATGTTACTCTTTCCGAATGGGCAAGCGGAGTGGATCAGAACACAGCCTTTGCCGCAGGTGAGATCGACTTCTCCAGCATGGGCAACATCCCGGCAGTGACCGGTGCTTCAAACGGTATCGGAACAAAGATACTCGGTGTGAACTATCTCTACGATGACGAATATGTGCTTGTGGTCCGCAGCGGATCAGGTGTAGAAAAGGTATCCGACCTCAAGGGAAAGAATGTGGGCACCTACGTTGGAACGGTTGCACACTATGCTATCGCCAAGTATCTTGAAGCAGGCGGACTTTCCGTTGGGGATGTCAACCTGCTGAATATCGGTGCCGAGGCAGAAACTGCACTCCGCAACGGCGATATTGACGCAGCCGTGCTCGGAAATGTAGTTGCTCACCAGATCGAGAAGGAAGGCACTGGAAAAATACTCTCCACAGATCAGGTGCCTATCTATAACTACGTTGTCGGCAGAGAAGAATACTACTCAAAATATCCCGAGATCACCAAAAAAGTGCTTCATCTCATCAACGAGACCTGGGCTTACGCTCTTGAGCACAAGGATGAATACATAAAGTTCTATGCTGATAAGTCCGGCACAGATGTGGAGGTCGTAAAGGCTTCCTGGGCGGAGAAATTCCCGATCAAGTCCGCAAAGGATTTTGATGAAAAGGACTACGAGCTTTATGTCGGCTTCGTTGACTGGATGAAGAGCGTTGAGTACGTTTCCGCAGACCTGGATCCCGATACTCTGCTGGACAGAAAGTACGTTCAGGAGCTGAACTTATGAGCAGACACATCTATTATAACGGCACGGTGCTGACCTCGGATAAGGCTCATCCTTATGCCAAAGCAGTGCTGACAGAGGACGGCATCATCAGGGAAGTCATATATGAGGGCGCTGAGGATATCACCTCAGCCTACCCCGATGCCGAGCCGGTGGATCTCGGGGGCGGAACCCTCGTTCCGGGATTTATTGACGGTCACTCACATTTCCTCTCCACACCGAGAGAACTGAGACAGCTCAATGCAGCTGCCTCTCCCCTCGGAGAGAGCGACAGCATTGAAGAGCTTATTGCTTCTCTGAAGCGTCAGCTGTCGGAAGGAAAGTTCGACGGGCAGGATTATCTCTATGCCGCAGGCTATGACGAGTCAGTCTATCCCGATCATGCCCTTCCGACAAAATATGATCTTGATAAGGTCACAGACAAGCCCCTTGCCCTCACCCATATATCGGGACATAACACGGTATTCAACAGCGCAGCGCTGAAACTCGCGGGCATCACCGATGATTATATACCGCCGGAGGACGGCTCGGCAGGGCGCTTTGAGGACGGCACACTGACGGGTATCTTTTACGAGAACTCCCGCGGTGATGTACTGCCCCGCCGCGATCAAAATGCAGCTCAGCTTATTGTTGACGGCATTGACGAAGCTCTGCTGAAATACATCTCCGAGGGTGTGACCACAGCTCAGGACGCAGCCACGGATGAAGAGGAATACCGCACAGCAAAAGAACTTGCCGACAGCGGCAGGTTCCCGATAGATATCGTCAGCTATCTTTTCGGCGATACCGCCCGGCTGCTGGATGATAAGGGAGTAAAGGAATACAGCGGCCATTACCGCGCACAGGGTTATAAACTTTTCCTTGACGGCTCTCCCCAGGCAAAGACGGCCTGGCTGTCAAAGCCCTATCATCACACACTGAAAGGTCAGCCGGATGACTACCGGGGCTACGGCATATACACGGATGACCGGCTGCAGGAACTGATAGATAACGCCATAGAGAAACGCTGGCAGATAAATATCCACACCAACGGCGACGAAGCTATCGAGCAGCTTATCAGAGTACTGGAGCGTGCAAAGGAGAAGTACCCGTATCTTGCGGAGACAAGACCTGTCAGCATACACTGCCAGACAGTGCGAAGCGATCAGCTTGACCGCATAAGTGAGCTGGGTTTGCTGGTGAGCTTCTTTGTGGATCACGTTTATTACTGGGGCGATTACCACTATTCGGAAATACTCGGCCCCGAAAGAGCAGAGAGGATATCCCCGCTGGGAGAGGCGCTTGAAAAGGGCATCTCTTTCACTGTCCATCAGGACACGCCGGTAACAAAGCAGGCGCCCTTGTTTGCGATACATAATGCAGTCAACAGGGTGACGCGCAGCGGAAAAACACTGGGCGAGCAGTACCGCATCTCCCCCCTCGATGCGCTGCGCGCTGTAACGATAAATGCGGCTTATCAGCTGTTTGAGGAGGACATAAAGGGCAGCATAGAGCCCGGCAAATATGCCGATTTTGCGCTGCTCGACCGGGACATAACAAGGATACCTCACTGGGAGATCAAGGATACCGTAGTGCTTAAAACGATAAAGCAGGACAAGGTGATATTCAGCAGAAAGCAGGTAAGGTAAATGGGCAGAGAAAAGAAGAACAGCATCCGGAGCAGGGCAGTGAATTTTCTGCTGGTGATATCTCTGCCGGCACTGCTGCTGATATTCTGGGAGATAGGCGTCAGAAACGGCAGCATCAACGGAAACGTGATACCGGCACCAAGCAAGCTGTTTGATACCTTTATCGAGCTTATCAAAAAAGGGAAGCTCCAGGAGGGACTGCTCATAAGCTTTCAGCGCGTCATCCAGGGCTTTCTGATCGCCTCTGTGGCAGGCGTGACTCTCGGATTCCTTATGGGAATATTCGCCTCTTTCAACAGGATGCTGTCCTCTCTTGTGAACATTCTCCGTCCGATACCTGTAGTTGCACTGATACCGATACTGATAATCATTCTCGGTGTCGGTGAGTCAGCAAACGTTTCGATCATTGTTGTCGGCGCGCTGTGGCCGATACTCTTAAACACCACTGCGGGAGTTATGAGCACCGACAGAAAGCTGCTGGAGCTTGCCTACGTTTACAGGCTCGGCAAGCCGAAGCAGTACTTTAAAATAATACTGCCCTCAGCACTTTACAGCATACTTACAGGGCTCAGGCTCGGAGTCAGCGGTGCGTGGATGAGCGTTGTGGCCGCAGAGATGATCGGAGCCACAAGCGGTATAGGCTATCTTATTATGTTTTCAAAATCGCTGGCGCAGGCTGCTAATATGTATGTCCTCGTGCTTGTTGTCGGAATTATCGGCTATTTGATAGATAAGCTCCTGCTGATGCTCCAGAACCGTATCAGCAAACGCTTTGTAGCCGGCAGAGGTTAAGGAGGTCTTATGGGAAACGAAACTATCCTGAGCATAAAGGAACTGAAAAAGGACTTCCGTATCGGCAGCGAGACAGTTCACGTTATCGGCGGTATAAGCTTCGATGTGAACAAGGGTGAATTCATTTCTATCATCGGCGAGAGCGGATGCGGCAAAAGCACCCTTCTCAAAATGATAACCGCCCTTGAGAGCGTCACGGCAGGCGAGATCAGGATCGACGGGAAAACAGTTACCAGACCGGACGAGAAATGCACGATGATCTTTCAGGAGTCCCGGCTGCTCCCCTGGCTGAGCGTTGAGAAAAATATCGCTTTTACGCTGCCGCCGGATATGTCCAAGGAGAAAAAAAGAGAGTTAGTGAAAAGCCATATTGAGCTGGTGGGCCTTTCCGGCTTTGAAAAGGCCCTGCCTTCCCAGCTTTCGGGAGGTATGCAGCAGCGTGTCAGCATCGCAAGAGCACTCGCCACAGCACCGGACCTTCTGCTGCTTGATGAACCTTTCGGAGCGCTGGATGCATTCACGCGCATAAACCTTCAGGACGAGATACTGAAGATCTGGCAGAAACAGAAAACGACAATGCTGCTCGTCACCCATGATATAGACGAGGCTATCTATCTCAGCGACAGGATAATTGTGCTTTCCGCCAAGCCGGGAAAGGTCAAGGCCGATATAAAGGTATCCCTTCCGAGGCCCCGCAGGAGAAGCGACATTGAGTTCCTGCGGATCAGACGCAGCGTCCTGCTGGAGCTGTTTGAAAACGGTTCGCAGGAGGATCTGGAATACTATATCTGAAAGAAGCGCCGGAGCAGCCTGATCCTCATCGGCACAGCCCATACTGGCGCTTTACAATTTCTTTAACGACATTGACAGACTTGTCCAAGGCATCAGAACACTTGCATGATACTATTGAAAGTACTCTCCACGCCCCAGGGCGGGGGGGATGTATTTTCAGCTCTGACTTAACACAGGATCGCGGTGACTTATAATGAAATTCAACACCTCAGTGCTTCACACCGTCCGCCCGGAGGACAAATACGGTTCGACTCTTCCGCCTGTATATCAGGCCAATGCCTTTGCCAGCGAAAGTGCGGAGCAGCTCGAAAAGATCTTCAACAACAAGGCTGCGGGATATTCCTACACAAGAGCCGGCAATCCCACGGTAGATGCATTTGAGCGCAGGATCGCAGCCCTCGAAGGCGGCATAGGCGCGGCAGCGTGTGCATCGGGGATGTTCGCAGTGACAGCTGCGCTGATGAATATACTCCGGGCAGGGGATGAGGTCATCGTCAGCACAGGGCTTTTCGGCGGCACGATAGACCTCTTTGAAGACCTTGAAGCCTTCGGGATAGTGCCTGTATTCCTTGAAAGCATAACTTACGAAACAGTGACCGAAGCGATCACCCCCAGGACCAGAGCTGTGTTCACCGAGCTCATCGGTAACCCACGGCTGGATATAACCGATATCGAAAGCGTCTCAAAGGCCTGCAGGGAAAACCGCATCCCCCTCATCGTTGACAGCACCACGGCAACGCCCTTCCTCATCAAGCCTCTGAAACACGGTGCGGATATTGTGATACATTCATCATCCAAGTATATAAACGGCAGCAGCAACTCCATAAGCGGCATCATCGTTGACGGCGGACGCTTCAAGTGGGACGCCGAAAGATACCCCGGCTTCGCCCGGTATTCAAAATTCGGGATATTTGCCTTCCTGTCAAAGCTCCGCAACGGGATATGGCGCAATATGGGCGGCTGCTTGTCACCGTTCAATGCATATATGAACATCATCGGCCTTGAAACTTTAGGGCTCAGGATGGAGCGATGTTGTCACAGCGCAAAGGATCTTGCGGAATTTCTTGAAACGCAGAAGGGCATAACGGTCAATTACCCGGCGTTGGGATCCTCCCCCTTCAAGGAGCTGGCAGACAGGCTCCTGGGCGGAAAGGGCGGCGGGATACTCACAGTCCGTGCGGGCAGCAGAGAGAGGGCATACCGGCTGATGAACAGCCTGAAATATGCTTCTGTAGCCACCAACATCGGAGATGTGCGCACACTTATCATCCACCCCGCGGGGACGATCTACACTCACCATACCGGGCAGCAGCGTGCAAGCGCGGGAGTATATGACGACACAGTCCGCATCAGCGTCGGCATAGAGGACACCGAAGATCTTATCGGGGATTTCGCTCAGGCGATAGCAGCCCTCGACAAAGAATGAAAGAAGGAAAAAGAAATGGCAGAATTCAACATCACGGACAGCATCGACATCACCGATGTCACCTGCCCTATAACATTCGTAAGGACCAAGGTAGCCCTTGAGGAGCTGGACGACGGGGATATCCTCTCAGTTAAGCTCAATGACGGCGAGCCCGTTCAGAACGTGCCGAGAAGCGTCAAGGAGGAGGGGCACAAGGTGCTCTCTCTCACCGACAACGGCGACGGCACCTATGAGCTTATCATACAGAAGGTCGGTGACTGATATGGCGGAGAGAGTAAGCGAAGAGACCTTTGAAGAAAAGGTGCTCCGGGCAAAGCTGCCCGTTTTAGCGGATTTCTATTCGGACAGCTGTATCCCCTGCAAGATGCTTTCACCGGTGCTGAGCCGGCTTGAAAGCGAGTACGCGGGAAAGCTTGAAATAGTCAAGGTCAATGTGAATTTCGATGCAGGGCTCGCAGAGCGATATGAGGTTCTTGCCTCGCCGACGCTTATAGTTTTCAGAGACGGCAGCGAGGTCTCCCGTCTGAGAGGTGCCGCAGGAAAGGAACAGATCGAAGCGCTTATAGATAAGGTCATATAAAGGAGAGAGCAGTAATGAAGATCACAGTAGCAGGAGTTTCAAAAGAGGTCAAGGACGGGCTCACAGTTGCACAGCTCGTTATAGATGAGAACGTTGAGATGCCCCAGTATGTCACCGTCACCGTCAACGATGATTTCGTTGAGAGCGGAACCTTTGAGCAGGCTGTTCTGCACGAGGGCGACAGCGTAGAGTTTCTGTACTTTATGGGCGGAGGTGCTGAATAATGGCATTATCAAACGAACAGATCGAGCGCTATTCAAGGCACATCATCCTCAAGGAGGTCGGCGCAAAGGGGCAGAAAAAGCTGCTGGGCGCCAAGGTGCTGATAATCGGTGCTGGCGGTCTCGGTGCTCCGGCAGCAATGTATCTTGCCGCAGCCGGTGTCGGAACTATCGGTATTGCAGATGCTGACGAGGTGGATCTTTCCAACCTGCAAAGGCAGATCATCCACCAGACAAAGGATGTGGGCAAGCCCAAGGTGCAGTCTGCAAAAGAGACTATGGAGGCTATGAACCCTGACGTAAATGTCATCACCTACCACGAATTCATCAACAGCGGCAATATCCTTGATATCATCAAAGATTACGATTTCATAATTGACGGCACTGATAATTTTCCGGCAAAGTTTCTTATCAACGATGCCTGTGTAATGGCTAAAAAGCCGTTTTCTCATGCCGGTATAATCCGCTTTCAGGGACAGCTGATGACCTATGTTCCCGGGCAGGGCCCCTGCTACCGCTGCGTATTCAAGGAGCCGCCCCCGAAGGATGCAGTCCCCACCTGCAAGCAGGCGGGAGTTATCGGCGCTATGGGCGGAGTCATCGGCAGCCTTCAGGCAATGGAGGCAGTGAAGTACATACTCGGTGTCGGCGAGCTGCTGACAGGATATCTGCTGACCTATGATGCGCTGAAAATGCAGTTTAGAAAGGTAAAGCTCCCCTCCGATACTCACAGCTGCGCCGTGTGCGGAGATCATCCTTCAATTACGAAGCTCATCGACTATGAGCAGGCAGAATGTGACGGTGTCGGGCTATGATAACACTGAGAAAGAGCGACTATGAAAAGATCATCGCACACGCAAAAAAAGAAGCCCCCGTGGAAGCCTGCGGACTTATCGCAGGAGAGTTGAGCGGAGAGGACAAGATCATAAAGAAGGTCTATATCCTCACCAATACCGACCATGCCGAGGAGCATTTCACACTCGATCCGAGGGAGCAGCTCGCGGCGGTGAAGGATATGCGGGCAGAGGGGCTCACACCTCTCGGCAACTGGCATTCCCACCCTGTTTCTCCCTCCCGTCCCTCAGACGAGGACAAGCGTCTTGCCTACGACAGCAGTGCAAGCTATATGATACTGTCGCTGATGAACGCTGAACCCGTGCTGAACTCCTTTCACATCGAAGGAGATAATGCTGAAAAGGAACAGCTTGTTATCACAGAAGGATAAACAGCTTATATGTTTCGCAGCGGTCCAAAATTGATCTAATTTTTTCAACGGCTTCGGGCAGGAGAGATCTCCTGCCCGTTTTTGCGTCCGCAACGACTGTCTTCGCGGCTGCGGCATATCCGCGAGGGCGCTTACCGTACTTCCTTTGTAATTGACTTTGCCTGACGGCTGTGATATAATGTGATAACAGAATCTTTGTTTTGCGGAGGATAGAATGATGATCAAAAAAACTGTTACAGCTGCTGTCCTGGCTGCAGTGCTGCTGTTATCATCCGGCTGCGGGAATAATGAAACAAGCAATACCGATCCTGCAAGAGCCCAGAAAATCGTTGAAGAGATCGCTGTGGATCACGGCACCTACGGCTCCGAAGCCAAAGACCGTATCGATGAGCTGTCGGAGGAGTTATCGGAGATCGATCCAGTATCAGCCAGACGCATAGAAAGTATTGTTGATATCTGGACTTCCGGGGAGCTCGGTAAGCCTTTGAATTACGATATCCTGCCCGACGGCTTGCCCGATTCCGATGAGCTCTGCATCGTTGTCCTCGGTTTTCAGCTTGAACCCGACGGGACAATGAAGGATGAGCTTATCCAGCGTCTTACCGTTGCTCTCAACAGCGCTAAGAAGTATCCCAAAGCATACATCGTATGCACCGGCGGCGGTACCGCTGCCGAAAACCCTGCGGCCTCGGAAGCCGGAGAAATGGCAAAGTGGCTCGAAGCCAACGGCATAGAAAAGCAAAGACTGATCGTTGAGGATAATTCGATCACTACCGCACAGAATGCTATCTTCACATACGATATCCTTACATCTCTTTATCCGTCGGTGAAGAAGCTGGCAATCGTATCAAGCGATTATCACATCGCAACGGGCGAGCTGCTTTTCAAAGCAGAGTCTGTCATCCGCGCAAACTATCCCGGGAATGAAAAGCTCGAGGTCATATCAAACGCCGCATGGAAAGCACCCTCCGGCTCGCTGTCGCCGATGTTCCAGGCAGGAGCTCTGATAGAGCTGTTCGGAGACGTAGAAACGGCCTTTGAGATATACTATGACAACTATGATATCCACGGGCTCCCGCCGCTGAAATAGCCCGGCGGCAGGCAATACGGGATACAGCTTGTGAAATGCTCAGCGATCCAGACGATCGACATAAACAGCTGCCCCGCCCGGAGCTAAAAAAACAGCGCCCGCACTTTTAAGCACGGGCGCTGTTATCATATCCGTTATTCTTTGATCTGATCATCGAACAGGTCACGCTTTTTAAACCCTGCGGTCATAAAACGGGCTGCGATCTTCCGTGTAGTGAGCCACTGTATATGTGCATTGTTCTTCTTGTTCCGGATCATGCTCTTTACAAGGAACTCTGCTACGACACCGGGATTATCCGCCATGATGTTATAGAATTTCCTGGTTTTCTCCGGCAGAGTTATCTTCTGCTCTCCACCCATAGCACCGGTCAGAAAATCGGTCATCATTATGCCGGGAGACAATCTGCCCGCTCTGACTTTACTGTGCCTTTCTTCCAGTTCCTTTGCCAGCGCAGCTGTAAAGTGTGTGACGGCGCGCTTGCTCGTTCCGTACATATTGAAACCGAGCATCATCGCATCGTTGCTGCCGTAGCCTTCGGTGTTATAGACGAACCCTCCCTGCGGCTGTTTGCTCATAAGCCGGACCGCGATTCTGCTGCCGAACACTGCTCCGCGAAGGTCGGTGTCTATCAGCGCATCGATCTCATCGCAGGAAAGCTCCCACAGTGCTTTCATCGGCTGATTTATCCCGGCATTGTTGATCCAGATATCCACCGTCCCGAATTGCTTTTTCGCACTATCGGCGAGAGCGTACAGTTCATCGGCTGACGAAACGCTGGCGCGGAAGCCTGAGACAGAGCCATTACCCTTTATATTTTTCAAAGCCTTTACAGCGGCTTCCAGCCTTTCTTCGTTCACGCCGTTCAGCATAACGTTCCAGCCGTACCTGCGGAAGCATTTTGCCATTTCAAAGCCCAGTCCTCTCGAACTTCCCGTAATAACTACAGTTTTCATAGCTGCTCCTTTTACGCTTTTTTGTTGCTCATATTATAGGCAACACCGCACAACCCACGGCTAACGCCTCTGCACGTCATCTGCTTGCCAGCTTTCCGTCATATTACCCAAATTCTCCTTGACTTGCGTCAGCAAGCCAGCGTCGAATTTAGGCAATCTGACGAAAACCTGGACGGCG
>JAFXRI010000037.1 GCA_017526445.1 Ruminococcus sp.
AGTCAGATTTTTCGTCAGAGTGCATAAATTTGACGCAGGCGGGCTGACGCCCGGCAAGGAAAATTTGTGTGCTATGACGGAAAATATGCAAGCAGATGACGTGCAGAGGCGCAAGCCGCGGGTTGTGCGGTGTTGCCTTTGTATTTCAGCTCACGGAACAGTAACGTCCGTATAAGACCGGGTGTATGCTGTGTTCAGATCACATACATATCCCAGACATTTTCTTTGTTCTTGCAGCCTGCGATGAAATCCGCAAGGGTGACTGTCTCGGCAAATTCTCTGAGATTTGCGTCCACATGGTTCCAGAAGCAAAGGTTCACCTGGTCGCGGATGCTGCTGTCGCTGTCACGCTGGAAGCTGTCCGCGAGGATAGAATCGTCAAGGGTGTTCAGCACTTCAGACATAGTGATCTTGTCGGCGCTGCGGGTAAGGGTGTAGCCGCCGCCGGAACCCTTATGGGCTTTGATAAGTCCGGCGTGCTTAAGACTGACGAGTATCTGCTCGAGATACTTCTGAGATATGCTCTGCCGTTCGGATATATCCGAAGCAGGAACAACAGCGCCCTCCTCCGAGTATATTGCGATATCAGCAAGGGCTATAAGGCCGTATTCGACTCTTGTTGACACTTTCATTTTGTTCCTCCTTTGGTAAGATCATCCGTTTTCTTCAAGCAGTTTTTCAAGTGTTTTCCAGCCGAGAGTAGCACATTTCACTCTGGCAGGCATTTTGGAGATATTTTGAAGAGCTCCCGCCTCCTCAAGCTCTTCAAGCTCCTCGTCGGAGATATCTCCAGCGATCATTTTTGAGAAGAGCCCGGTCAGATGCCTGGCTTCGTCCACCGGTCTGCCGATCACAAGGTCAAGCATTATATCCGTCGAGGCATTGGAGATCGCACACCCTACTCCTGTATATGAACCGTCAGTAATGATGCCGTTTTCTATTGCAAGGTTAAGAGTCAGCTGGTCTCCGCAGGAGGGGTTGAGCCCGTCGTTGGAGCAGGTCGCACAGGGGAGATCGTGATGATGCATAGGGTGAAGATTGTGATCGATCAGCACTTCATTATAAAGATTATCCGCCATATCCCATTCTCCTCCTGACTGTTTTCAGTGTATCGATAAAACGTACGATGTCATTCTCGTCGTTGTAGAATGCAAGGCTCATCCTTGCTGTGGACTGCACCCCGAGATACTGGTGCAGCGGCTGTGCGCAGTGATGCCCTGCGCGTATGGCTATGCCGTCAGCATCAAAGACCGCAGCCACATCGTGGGGATGTACGCCTTCTACTGTGAAAGAGATTATGCCGTGATGGTCTTCGGCCTTGTCCGATCCGATGATGCGGACGCCGGGCAGGTTTTTCATCTCGTCAAAGGCGAGGGCTGTCAGTCTGTCCTCACGGTCTATGATCTCGTCAAAGCCTATGCTGTTTACATAATCTATCGCCGCTCTCAGCCCGACGGCTCCGCCGGCGTTGACTGTGCCTGCCTCGAATTTGTGAGGCAGCTCGGCAAAAGTGGCGTTTTCCCGGGTAACGTACTCGATCATCTCGCCGCCGCTGAGAAAAGGGGGCATTTTTTCAAGGAGCTCCTCCCTGCCGTACAGCACGCCTATGCCCATAGGAGCATAAAGCTTATGTCCCGAAAAGGCGAGAAAATCCACTCCGAGGTCGGTGACATCAACTCTGGTGTGCGGCACGCTCTGTGCACAGTCGCAGACGAACAGCGTGCCGTTGCGGTGACATATCTCTGCGAACTCTTTTACAGGGTTGATCCGTCCGAAAATATTTGAGACCTGTGCAGCCGCAAAAAGTCTGGTCCTCGGAGTGAGGGCTGCTTTCAGCGATTCGCCGGTGTATCCGCCCTGCTCATCACATTCGAGAAATCTGAGCACAGCGCCTTTTTCCTTTGCAAGTATCTGCCAGGGCAGGAGATCCGAGTGGTGCTCGGAAACAGCAACAAGGATCTCATCGCCCTCGCCGATGTTTGACCGTCCCCAGCTGTAGGCGATAAGGTTAAAGCTCTCTGTGGCGTTGCGGGTAAAAACTATCTCCCGTGTGCTTTTTGCACCGATGAATCTGCGGACCGTCTCCCGGGAGTTTTCATAAGCTTCGGTGGCTCTGACGCTGAGATCGTACAGCCCGCGCAGAGGGTTGGCGTTTTCCTCACGGTAGTACCTGTCCACAGCTTCAAGCACCTGTCGGGGTTTCTGCGTAGTGGCGGCGTTGTCCAGATAGTCCAGATTTTTGTACACATGGAATACCGGGAAATCATCCTTGAAACTTCGCTCACTCATCTGTATCACCCCACCCCAGAGCTTTGTAAACACGGGCCTTTACGGCCTCATCCCCGATGCGGCCTACGGCCTTCATCAGCTTTGAACGTGACATCAGCTCATAGATCTTTTCCTCGCTGGTGCCGCGGGAACGGAGATAGAAGATGTGTCTTTCATCGAGACGGCCGATCGTAGCTCCGTGGCTGCCCTCCACATTCTCTTCCTCGCAGAGGATAACGGGAACTGTCCGATTTCTTACCCTGTTATCAAGGAGCAGGGCATCCTCATGTTCGCTGCCTTTGGCACCGGACGAGCCGTTTATGAAATCTATCGTACCCTTGAAAGTCTTGACAGACTGCCCTTTCAGCACCGACGAAACGTCTATTACGGACTCGCTTTTCCTGCCGCGGTGCCGGGCAATAAGGTTTATGTCGAGCTTGTTGTCACCGTCAAGAGCACAGCCGATAACGGTGCTGACTTTCGATCTTGCGCCGGCAAGCTCCGTTACGATCTCGCTGACCGTGTCGCTGCCGCCGATATAAAGCTGGACGAGTTCCAGCTCGGCACTTTCGTCAAGGGTGACGTTCAGCTTTGATACATAAGGTGCCGAACGGTCAAAGACCTGAACGAGCTTGAGCTTCACGCCCTTACCGACATTTAATGTGACCTCCCCGACCGGCAGAGAGCTGTCATCAGCATAGAAGGTGACAGTCCTGTCCTCGGTGATATCAGAGGTTGATCTGCTCGTTTCAAAGCCTTCTGTATCACGGCTGACATAGTTAACGCCGAGTCTCGAAAAAGTAGGCACCGGCAGGATATTCAGTTTTGATGCTGTCATATAAGTTCCTCCCTATCCTACGCTGCCGTGCATCTCGAGGCCGATGAGGTTATTCATCTCAACAGCGTATTCAAGAGGCAGTTCCTTGGAGACATTATCGGCAAATCCCCTGACGATCATCGCTCTCGCGTCCTCCTCGGACAGGCCCCGCGAGGTAAGATAGAATATCGCCTCATCGCTGATACGCCCGATCTTTGCTTCGTGTCCGATATCGCATTTATCTGTCCTTACATCGATCACCGGCACCGTGTCCGAGCGTGAGATGTTGTCAAGCATCAGCGATTCGCAGTTGACGGATGACTTGCTGCCTGCGGCTTTCTCACTGACAGTCACGGCACTCCTGAAGGTGCTTTTGCCGCCGGACTTGCTGATCGATTTGGTGTTCATATACGACGAGGTGTTCGGGGCATTGTGTACGATCTTGGCGCCTGTGTCCAGATCCTGCCCCTCGCCGGCAAAGGTGATGCCGGTAAACTCAGCCGAGGCTCCCTCGCCGTTCAGTATACTCATAGGATAGAGATAGCTGACATGGGAGCCGAAGCTTCCGGATACCCATTCTATCCGTCCGTTTTTTTGTACTATTGCACGTTTGGTGTTAAGGTTGTACATATTCTTTGACCAGTTCTCTATAGTAGAATAGCGAAGGGATGCCCCCTCGCCGACATAAAGCTCAACACAGCCGGCGTGAAGTCCTGCTTCATAGTACTTCGGTGCCGAGCAGCCCTCGATAAAGTGCAGACTGCTGTTCTCCTCAAGGATTATGAGCGTATGCTCAAACTGACCTGCGCCTTTCGCATTAAGACGGAAATATGATTGCAGAGGGACCTCTAAGTGTACATTTTTCGGGACATATACAAAGGAACCGCCCGACCATACAGCACCGTGGAGCGCAGCGAATTTGTGATCCGAAGGCGGTACAAGTTTCATAAAGTGGTCCTTTATTATCCCGGCGTAGCGCTCGTCGTGCATAGCACTTTCAAGATCGGTATATACCACTCCCGACTGAGCGACCTCCTTACGGACGTTGTGGTAAACAAGCTCAGAATCGTACTGAGCGCCGACTCCTGCCAGGCTTTCGCGCTCCGCCTGGGGGATCCCAAGGCGCTCGAAAGTCTCCTTGATATTATCGGGGACGCTGTCCCAGTCGGTGTTCATCCTCGATTTCGGGCGGATATATGCCACGATGTTGTCAACATCCAGCCCCTCGATGGATGCTCCCCACTTGACCATCGGCATCCTACTGTATATTTCCAGCGAGCGCAGCCTGAACTCCCGCATCCAGTCGGGATCATTCTTTTCTTCGGATATCCCGCGGATTATATCAGGGGTGATGCCGCTGTCGAAGAAGTCCTGCGCGTCCTCATCATAGCGGAAATCATAGAAGGAGCGGTCTATGTCCTCCACCTGTGTTTTCTGTTTCATTTATTCACTCCTCGCCGATATATTTCTCAAAACCGTCTGCCAGCACATCAAAGGCCAGCTGACCGCTGCCCTCCCTGACGAGTCTTCCGCCGGAAATGATGTGTGTCTTATCCACGGTGAGCTCTTCAAGGATCTTTGCGTTGTGGGTTATGATAAGCAGTGTTCCTCCCGCACTTCTGCGGTATTCCTCGATACCCTTTGATACCGTCCTGACTGCATCCACATCGAGACCGGAGTCGGTCTCGTCCAGGATCGCAAGGCGGGGCTTGAGCATCAGCAGCTGGAGGATCTCCGCCTTCTTTTTCTCGCCGCCCGAAAACCCGACATTCAGGTCCCTGTCGGCATAGGAGCTGTCCATGCCGAGGACGGACATTGCAGCTGCCAGGTTTTTCTTGTGCTCGAACAGCTTGATGCGCTTACCGGTCTGCTGTTCGAGAGCATTTCTCAGGAACTCCGAAAGGGAGATACCGGGTATCTCGACAGGGTTCTGGAAGGAGAGGAATATGCCCCGCCGCGCACGCTTGTCAGCCGTCTCGGCGGTGATATCCTCGCCGCCGAAGATTATGCTCCCGGCTGTTATCCTGTATTCCGGGCTGCCCATAACGGTGCTGCCGAGGGTGGATTTCCCTGCGCCGTTAGGCCCCATGAGCACGTGTGTTTCTCCCTCTCCGACGGTAAGGTTCACGCCGTGGAGCAGTTCTTTGTCCTCTGCCGATACGGCGAGGTTTTCGATCTTCAGTATTTCCGACATCAGTAAACGTCCTTTCAGATATTTGTATGCTGACCGCTGCAGAGCCTGCACCGGCCGTTGTTTGCTCTTATTCATCCCGAAGATACACGCTTCAGCGCGGACGGGCCCGAACGATCATATATTCATCGCATCAAGTGCGGTAATATATTCAAGGGTGGGAATGAATACTCCCTTGTGGCGCTCGCCGCGATAGACCTCGCTGCCGTTTCTGTATGCGACGAGCTGTGCCATCGGCATAGGCGTCCACCCGTCATTATCCAGCGGGACCGTAGTGAACAGCAGACCGCTTTCAAACTTCTTGCAGCTGAGAGTATTCTTCATATTCTTATGGACATAGAGCAGATCGCCGTCATAAAGCATAAGATTGAGCTTGTTGCGCGGGGCGTGCTCGGCGGTGAATTCGCTGACCAGCGCGAAACGCTCCCGTTCGGAAAGCTCTCCCCTGCCGAGCCGGTCATTGATCTTATCCATAAACGCCATGAACAGCCTTTCCGAATCGGTGTCCCCGGACTGCTGTTTGAAATAGCGGTAGGTCCCGGTACCGGAGTAGATAGTGCCGTTATGGATCATAGTCCACACTCTGCCGGAAATATCCGATGCGCGGAAGGGATGGCAGTTCTCTTTTTTTATAGTCCCGACTGTCGCATAACGGATATGAGCGAGAAGTGTTTTCTGGGGAGGAAGGCCGGTCATAATCTTCTCCAGCAGCGTGCTCGCGCTCGCTTTTTTGGGTTCACGGACGATAATGCTGCTGTTCTTTTCATACATCATCCCCCAGCCGTGAGGATTCTTATCGCTGTGTGCAAAGAACAGTCTCAACACCTCCGCCAGATCGGTCCTTTCCGCACCTGAAAAGCCCAGCAGTTCGCACATTGTCCTCACCTCTGTCATAATAGTTTACAAAACGCTTTGCCTTATCAGCGCGGAGCTTTCCGGCTTCATATCCGATCAGACTCTGTGCATAAGCGTCTCCCCCGAAGTGCTCAGACATATCGGAAAGCAGCTGCTGTGCGCGTTTTATCAGGTCCTCACCGACATCATAAAGCGCTGCCGTCTGATGCATCCTGACCGCTTCGATCTGCTGCTGCTCGGTGAATTCAGTGTCAGGCAGAGTCAGCAGATACAGTATCAGCAAATGAGCAAATTTAAGATCATCCGTATCTATGCCCAGCGGCTTGTCCGGCACAAGGTCAAACATCCTAAGCTCGATATGATCTACACCGCCTTCGGCAAGGTTCTCTATACTGTTAAGCCCCTTCGGTTTCAGACGTATGGGCAGATAAAGCTCGCTGACAGAAAACAGTATGCTTTTCCTTATCAGGTCAAGCACACCGACGCAGAAGCTGTCAAGATCGGTATGATCGAACACGGGTATGAAGCTGTTCCAGTAGCCGCGCTCGCTGTTGCGAAGAGAAGAATAACGGCTGAGCACTGCTCCCGAAGCACCGTCACTGTCGAAGGAACGGTCATAGTATGCGCTGGCCGCCGTCAGGAGCACGATCAGCCAGCTGTGCCGCATCAGCTGCTTGTAAAGCCGCATATAGATACGGTTTTTAAAGTCCTGACTGTCAGCGCCCTTGCCGTACATACCGACGAGCCAGTCATCCGTAAAGGAAAAATTGAAATGCACGCCGGACAGCAGCATGATCCGCTTGCCGTAGCGGTACTGCAAGGCCACGCGGTAGTTCTTCTTGGAAATGTGGCTGCCTGTGAACCTGGCAATGGGTATCTCGCTCTCGTTCTCAAAAGCTGGCGGATTGCTGTACAGCCAGATGCTCTCACCTCTTTTTGATATTACTTCTTTTATGCGCCTGTCAAGCTCACCAAGAGACGCAGCGGCCTCGTCGATGCTGCTGTACACCGGTGTGATGAGCTCGGCCTGGTTTTCACAGAAGTCACGGGTTATATGCTCATCATCCGGGAACGGGTGAGGAGTACGGGCAAGCCTGCCGTATCTGTCGATACGCAGGGTCTCACGCTCCAGCCCGAAATTGCCTTTATAAAAAAAACTGGTGTCCATAATGTTTCTCCTTGACTTTGATGCCTTGTGAACGTATAATAAAAACGGAGGTGTCTGTTATGTCTGATGCATTTATTTCCCGCCTTGATGCTGCGGGATATGATATATTTGAAGCGGAGATCCTGCAGGACAGCGAGACACTGCTTCATTATGCTCCGAAGGGAAATGTCCGCTATCCGATCTATTCTGCGGCGAAATCAGTGACCTCGGCGGCTTTCTCGCTTGCCTGTGATGACGGGCTGCTGTCGCCGGATATGCCCCTTGCGGAGTTTATCGAGACGAAGTATGCTCCGCTGATGTCCGGGGAGTTCAGACGGCTGCCGTTTCAGCGGTTCCTGACAATGACTGCCGGGAGCTTTCCCTTCCGCCCTTCCGGGGAAGACTGGATCGCGGGGATACTTGCACTTGGCACCGATCATTCTGATACTGCCTTTCACTACTCCAACATTCCGGCCTATCTTGTGGGAGCTGCGGTGGAGAATTCCGTCGGCGGCGACCTTATGAAGTATCTTGGCCGCCGGCTTTTCGGACCGCTCGGCATCCCCGAGCCGGCTTACAGCCGTTCACCCGAGGGACATTTCTACGGTGCCACCGGGATGGAGCTTTCCGCCGCCGAACTTGCCCGCATAGGGCAACTGTATCTGAACAGCGGATGCTATGAAGGTACTCAGCTCATAAGCAAAGCTTCGGTAAAGGCCGCTCTCACACCCTATACTGATACTGGCTCCGGCGACAGCTACGGCTTTTTCTTCCGCATTGCAGAGGATCATTTTTCAATAGTCGGCAAATGGGGGCAGAGGTGCATCGTCTGGCCGGAAAGGCAGCTGGTGATCGCTTATCTCTCCCATCAGCCGGAGCGTTCGGAGGAGCTGTACCGTACAGTCAGGAACTTCGCTGACGAACTCACAGGGCAGCGTAATCCTGAATGAACCTGCTCTGAGGGATGCCGTCTGCGATACCTGTCAACATTTCTCTGGCAGGGTTGGTGAGCCGTTCGGCACGGTCATACAGCGGCGAGAGGAAATGCTCCTCGTCCTTCCCGCGTTCTTTCAGTCCGGCAGAAGCAATATCGAGTATGCGTATGAGCTGTCCGGTCAGCGCGTTCTTGTCTATAAATTGCGGAAGCTCCCGCCTGGAGAGCATATCCTGCAATTCCGCAGCGGTATAGCCGTGGGAGTAGAGTAAGCGGTCGGCTGCGATCAGCTCCGAGAGCTCCCCGAGTCTGCGGGACAGTCCCGTATGGAAGGCCGCAACAGTCATAACATTCCTGACAGGCTGTGTGCAGGAACTGCGGTATTCGATCGTTCCTCTGAATGTCAGATCCTCGAACTTGAATGTACGAAGATACTGCAGATCGCTTTCATCGGGGCCGAACACGGTCTGTATATATTCATTGCCGTCGAAGAATTCTCCTCTGACCTTTTCAAGCGTGAAGAAATCACGCACCGGAGTAGGTGTGAAGTCTATATATTTCCCGTCGCGCATGGTACAGTACACCGATTGGGATTTTATATACTCGATAAGCTCGTCAACGCTTTCCAGGCGCTGGTTAAACATCCCCACGTTATGAGGATTGTAGCCCTGCATACTCCGCTCCCAGAGCATATTCCTCACGCAAAGATAATCAGGATACTCCGGCAGATAGGAGTTCGAGAACAGCACAGCCTTGTAGGGCTCCAGCATCGTGAAAACGTTGAGTGTATCGATCAGCTCGTCGTGGTACACGTCCAGCTGGACCTGAGAAGCACTGGTAAAGGTCCCGAAGTCCGGGCGGTCATGGAACCGCATACTGATCGTATCCTCATATTTGTGATAGCTGTGAAGATAATGATATAACATCCGGTATCTTTCATTGGGTACCGGTTTGTTATGATTGATATTATAATGAGGGTTTATCCCCATCCCGGTCAGAGTGTACCCCCTGGGCTGCAGCAGGGACTGGAGATAGCTGTAATACTTTTTGAAGCTTTCGTGCAGCGTATTGAGATCATCACACTTGCCGAGGGAAAGCTCAAGATTTGAATAGGAGCAGTCGAAGGAAAGATTATCTCCCGTAATGCTGTCGGTCATAGAGTTGACATTGCCGTTGTCGTCCCTGCCGGAGACCTCAAAGGAGAAATGCTCACGGAAGCTGTCTGCGGTGCTGATGACGGTCTCTTCATCGACTGCCCTCCCCGACATATCAACTACGGGGAGCTCTATCTCTATACCTATGGAACTGCTCCGCTGTTTTTCGGTCGGAGCTATATATTTATTGTATATTGCTTCGTTAAGACGTTCCTGATTCATATGACCACACTCCGTATAAATCCTATAAGATTAATATGAATTACACACATAATAACATATATTTCCTACCGTGTCAATAGGTTTTGTAAAATTTAATGTTTCCCACAAGCGGTCTGTGATATGTTGACTTTTCTTTGTCGAAGATTTCCTATTGACTCACTGTGATTTGTGTGCTATAATTCATATATACCCGATAGGAGAAATCGGAAAGGAGCAGCCGGTATGATAGAGCTAAAGAACATATCAAAGACCTTTAAAACCAAAAAAGGCGAATTCACGGCGCTCCGCGATATTGACCTGTCTATAAGGGACGGCGAGATATTCGGGATCATCGGCTTATCCGGTGCGGGCAAAAGCACGCTGGTAAGATGCATAAACTACCTGGAAAAGCCCACCTCGGGACAGGTGATCATCGACGGGAAAGAACTTGGCTCGCTAAATAAGAAAGAGCTTCTGGCACTGAGACGGAACATCGGGATGATCTTTCAGGGATTCAATCTCCTTGAGCAGAGAACTGTACTGAAAAATGTACTCTTCCCGCTGGAGATCGCAGGAGTCCCCAAGGACAAAGCCAGGGCAAAAGCGAGAGAGCTTCTCGAACTTGTGGGCCTTTCTGACAAGGAAAGCTCCTACCCCTCGCAGCTTTCGGGAGGACAAAAGCAGCGCGTTGCTATCGCAAGAGCGCTGGCACCAAACCCGAAGTATCTGCTCTGCGACGAGGCGACCAGTGCTCTCGATCCGGAGACCACACGTTCCATTCTCGAACTCATCCGCAGGATAAACCGGGAGCTGGGCGTCACAACGGTGGTCATCACACATGATATGAAAGTCATCGACAGCATCTGTGACCGTGTTGCGGTAATGGACAACAGTATCGTGACAGAGATCGGCACTGTGGCGGAGGTCTTTGCAGATCCGAAGTCGGAAACGGCCAGAAAGCTGATACTCCCCGAACTGAAACTGGTGGAAACCGTTTCCGGCGGCGAGCGGATAAGGCTGATATTCTCGGGAGAAAACTCCTTCACGCCTGTGGTATCGAACCTGATACTCTCCTGCGGAGCGCCGCTGAACATTCTCTATGCCAGGACAAAGGATATCGACGGACGGGCATACGGAGAAATTGTATTGCAGCTGCCGGCTGACATACGCGCGGCGGCCAAGGTCAAAAACTATCTTGAAGCACACGGGCTGACATACTCGGTGCTTGACGGAGGTGAGAGCCATGTCGGAGATGCTTCAGAAGCTGCTGGATAACGGCATACTGATACTCGGCATATGGGAGACGGTCTATATGACCTTTATCTCGGCTTTCTTTGCTTATCTGCTCGGGCTTCCCCTGGGAGTACTGCTCTGCGTCACCGCTAAGGACGGCATCCGTCCCATACCCTGGCTCAGCCGGATACTTGATATACTCGTCAATATCTTCCGCAGCATACCCTTCATAATACTTATGGTGGCAGTACTGCCGGCGGCTAAACTGATAGCAGGGACCAGTCTCGGGAACAGGGCGATGATAGTGACTCTCGTCATCGCAGCCACGCCGTACGTCGCACGCATGGTCGAATCCTCGGTAAAAGAAGTGGACAAGGGCGTTATCGAAGCTGCCCAGTCTATGGGGGCAAGCCCTTTCAGGATAATCACAAGAGTGCTCATCCCCGAAGCAAGGCCCTCGCTTACGGTGGGAGCAGTGATCTCACTGGTGACGATACTGGGCTACTCGGCCATGGCCGGGACTATCGGCGGCGGAGGACTCGGAATGATCTCGATAACCTACGGATACCAGCGTTTCAACAACGAGATAGTATGGATATGCGTAGTCCTGACGATAATAATAGTCCAGATAATACAGGAGGCAGGTATGCGTCTTGCCCGCAAAACGGACAGACGCACAGCATAGAAAGAAAAGGAATGATCAAAAATGGCACTGAGATTTACAAAGCTTCTCAGGATAAATTACAGGTTCGGACGAATGCGGCGATGTAGCACAAATCCGTAACCGTACTAAAATATTTTATCTGTAAGGAGTTTTAAAAATGAACATTAAAAGAATAATCACATCAGCAGCAGCACTGGCAGTATCGGCATTCGTATTCGCCGGATGCGGCAGCTCTGACAGCTCAAGCACAATAGAAAACGTCAAGAATACAGACAGCACCGCAGCTGTGACCGGCGAGGACAAGACTATCGTTGTAGGCGCCACATCCACTCCCCACGGCGAGGTTCTGGAACACGTCAAAGAGGCTCTGAAATCTAAGGGATATGAGCTTGAGATCAAGATCTACGATGACTATGTGCTCCCCAACAAGGCACTCACTGACAAGGAGCTGGACGCAAACTATTTCCAGCACACCCCCTACCTCAACAGCTACAATTCCGAGAACGGCACCGATCTCAAAAGTGCTGCCGAAATACATTATGAGCCCTTCGGCCTTTACGGCAACGGTGTGACCTCGGTCAAGGACGTTGCCAAGGGCGCATCCATAGTTATTCCCGCCGATGACAGCAACGAAACAAGAGCTTTGCTCCTGCTCCAGCAGGAGGGACTCATCAAACTCCCCGATGATGCAAGCGCTTCCAAGGGCGTTACCACTCTGGATATAGTTGATGACGGCGGCTACAAGATCACCACCGTCCAGGCCGACACCGTTGCAGCTCAGTTCCAGAACTCCGACAAGGGCTCCCTTGCAGTCATCAACGGAAACTATGCCCTTGCAGCAGGTCTGAAGATCAAGGACGCTATCGCCGTTGAGGATGCTTCCGGAGATGCCGCACACACCTATGCCAACATCATCGCTGTACGCAGCGGTGACGAGAACAGCGAAAAAGTCAAGGCCCTCATCGAAGTCCTCAAGACCGATGACGTTAAGAAATTCATCGAGGAAAAGTACAACGGCGCAGTCGTAGCCATCTTCTGATAACAGCAATAGATACAATACATAGCCATATAACTTCCAATAACGAAACACCGTATCCCGGGACCGGGGTACGGTGTTTTGTCTTAGGCAATACCGCACAACCCCTGTGCGTCAGATGCGCAGTCAGATTTTTCGTCAGAGTGCATAAATTTGACGCAGGCGGGCTGACGCCCGGCAAGGAAAATTTGTGTGCTATGACGGGAAATATGCAAGCAGATGACGTGC